>NZ_JALIGE010000075.1:300000-490253 GCF_024764835.1 Scandinavium hiltneri
ATGTTCTTCGTCATCTTTGACGTGGAAGCCCTTTACCTTTACGCATGGTCTACGTCTATCCGCGAAAGCGGTTGGGTGGGCTTTGTTGAAGCCGCAATTTTCATTTTAGTGTTACTGGCAGGCCTGGTATACCTCGTCCGCATCGGTGCGCTGGACTGGACGCCTTCGCGCTCCCGTCGCACGCTGGTTAACCCGGAAACCGACAGTACTACTAATCGTCATACGCAGTAAAAGCGAGGCAATAAGATGGATTATACGCTCACCCGCATAGATCCTAACGGTGAGAACGACCGTTACCCCCTGCAAAAACAGGAGGTAGTAACCGACCCTCTTGAGCAGGAAGTAAACAAAAGCGTGTACATGGGCAAGCTCGAAAACGCCCTGCACGATATGGTCAACTGGGGTCGCAAGAACTCAATCTGGCCATACAACTTTGGCCTTTCCTGCTGCTACGTTGAAATGGTGACGTCATTCACTGCGGTGCATGACGTTGCGCGTTTTGGGGCAGAAGTACTGCGCGCTTCCCCGCGTCAGGCTGACCTGATGGTGGTTGCCGGTACCTGTTTCACCAAAATGGCCCCGGTCATTCAGCGTCTGTACGATCAGATGCTTGAGCCAAAGTGGGTTATTTCCATGGGCGCCTGTGCAAACTCTGGCGGCATGTACGACATTTACTCTGTTGTACAGGGCGTCGATAAGTTTATCCCGGTCGATGTTTACATCCCTGGCTGCCCGCCGCGTCCGGAAGCCTACATGCAGGCTCTGATGCTGCTGCAGGAATCCATCGGCAAAGAACGTCGTCCGCTCTCGTGGGTGGTTGGCGATCAGGGCGTGTATCGCGCCAACATGCAATCTGAGCGCGAGCGTAAACGCGGCGAACGTATTGCTGTGACGAATCTGCGGTCACCCGACGAGATTTAACTTTGCGCCTGTGGGCAGTGGAAAAAGCCTTCGCATATCAAAATTAATAGCGCGGAGCCACGCCCAACAGTCACCACGGAACTTTTGCAATGGTGAACAATATGACCGATTTAACCGCGCACGACGCTGCCGCATGGCAGACCCGGGATCATCTCGATGACCCGGTGATTGGCGAACTGCGCAACCGTTTTGGGCCGGATGCCTTTACCGTTCAGCCGACCCGCACCGGGGTACCCGTTGTTTGGGTTAAGCGCGAACAGTTACTGGAAGTGGTCGATTTCCTCAAGAAATTGCCGAAGCCTTACATCATGCTGTTTGATTTACACGGCATGGACGAGCGTCTGCGCACACACCGTGACGGGTTACCCGCCGCGGATTTTTCCGTTTTCTACCATCTCATGTCTATCGACCGCAACCGCGACATCATGCTCAAGGTTGCGCTGTCTGAGAACGACCTGAATGTGCCGACGGTGACCAAACTTTTCCCTAACGCCAACTGGTATGAGCGTGAAACCTGGGAAATGTTCGGAATTAACATCGAGGGCCACCCGAATCTGCGTCGCATCATGATGCCGGATACCTGGGAAGGGCACCCGCTGCGTAAAGACTACCCGGCTCGCGCCACCGAATTCGATCCGTTTGAGCTGACCAAAGCCAAGCAGGATCTGGAAATGGAAGCGCTGACCTTCAAGCCGGAAGACTGGGGCATGAAACGCAGCACCGAAAACGAGGACTTCATGTTCCTCAACCTCGGCCCTAACCACCCGTCTGCGCACGGTGCGTTCCGTATCATTCTGCAGCTGGATGGCGAAGAGATTGTCGACTGTGTTCCGGATATCGGTTACCACCACCGTGGTGCTGAGAAAATGGGCGAGCGTCAGTCCTGGCACAGCTACATTCCGTACACCGACCGTATCGAGTACCTCGGCGGCTGCGTGAACGAAATGCCATACGTGCTGGCCGTTGAAAAACTGGCCGGGATCAAAGTGCCTGAGCGCGTTGATGTTATCCGCGTCATGCTCTCTGAACTGTTCCGTATCAACAGCCACCTGCTGTATATCTCCACCTTCATTCAGGACGTCGGTGCCATGACGCCGGTGTTCTTCGCGTTCACCGACAGGCAGAAAATCTACGATCTGGTCGAAGCGATCACCGGTTTCCGTATGCACCCGGCCTGGTTCCGTATCGGCGGTGTCGCACACGATCTGCCGCGTGGCTGGGAACGTCTGCTGCGTGAATTCCTCGACTGGATGCCGAAGCGTCTGGCTTCTTACGAGAAAGCCGCGCTGCGTAACTCCATTCTGAAAGGCCGTTCTCAGGGCGTTGCCGCGTACACCGCGAAAGAAGCGCTGGAGTGGGGCACCACCGGTGCTGGCCTGCGTGCTACCGGGATAGACTTCGACGTGCGTAAGGCGCGTCCGTACTCTGGATATGAAAACTTCGACTTCGAAATCCCGGTTGGCGGCGGTGTATCCGACTGCTACACCCGCGTGATGCTGAAAGTGGAAGAGCTGCGCCAGAGCCTGCGCATTCTTGAACAGTGTTACAAGAACATGCCGGAAGGCCCGTTCAAAGCGGATCACCCGCTGACGACGCCGCCACCGAAAGAGCGCACGCTGCAGCATATCGAAACCCTGATCACTCACTTCCTGCAGGTTTCCTGGGGTCCGGTCATGCCGGCCAACGAATCCTTCCAGATGGTTGAGGCGACCAAGGGCATCAACAGTTACTACCTGACAAGCGACGGCAGCACCATGAGCTACCGTACCCGTATTCGTACGCCGAGCTATGCGCACTTGCAGCAGATCCCGGCCGCGATCCGCGGAAGCCTGGTCTCGGACCTGATCGTTTATCTGGGTAGTATCGATTTTGTTATGTCAGATGTGGACCGCTAATTATGCACGAGAATCAACAACCACAAACCGAGGCTTTTGAGCTGAGTGCGGCTGAGCGTGACGCTATCGAGCACGAAAAGCATCACTACGAAGATCCGCGTGCGGCGTCCATTGAAGCGCTGAAGATCGTTCAGAAGCAGCGTGGCTGGGTGCCGGATGGGGCCATTTACGCCATCGCCGACGTGCTGGGTATCCCGGCAAGTGACGTCGAAGGTGTGGCTACGTTTTACAGCCAAATCTTCCGCCAGCCGGTTGGCCGCCACGTGATTCGCTACTGCGACAGCGTGGTTTGTCATATCACAGGCTATCAGGGTATTCAGGCGGCACTTGAGCAAAAGCTCAACATCAAGCCGGGCCAGACTACCTTTGATGGACGTTTCACCCTCCTGCCAACCTGTTGTCTCGGCAACTGTGACAAAGGGCCGAATATGATGATTGATGAGGATACTCACAGTCATCTGACGCCGGAGGCGATCCCTGATCTGCTGGAGCGGTATAAATGAAAAACATTACCATGACTCCTGAAACGCACCCGCTGACATGGCGCCTGCGTGAAGACAAACAGCCGGTTTGGCTCGAAGAATATGAGAGCAAAAACGGCTATGCCGGGGCGCGTAAAGCCCTGAGCAGCCTGGCACCTGATGAAATCGTCAATCAGGTTAAAGACGCTGGCCTGAAAGGGCGCGGCGGCGCGGGCTTTTCCACTGGTCTGAAGTGGAGCCTGATGCCGAAAGACGAATCCATGAACATCCGTTACCTGCTGTGTAACGCCGATGAAATGGAGCCGGGCACCTATAAAGACCGCCTGTTGATGGAGCAGCTGCCACACCTGCTGGTAGAAGGCATGCTGATTTCCGCGTTTGCGCTGAAAGCGTATCGCGGCTACATCTTCCTGCGTGGCGAATACATCGAAGCCGCTGTTCACCTGCGTCGTGCGATTGCTGAAGCGACCGAAGCCGGTCTGCTCGGGAAAAATATCCTCGGTTCCGGTTTCGACTTCGAACTGATCGTTCACACCGGGGCAGGGCGTTATATCTGTGGTGAAGAAACCGCGCTGATTAACTCCCTCGAAGGTCGTCGTGCCAACCCACGTTCCAAGCCGCCATTCCCGGCGAGCTCCGGCGTGTGGGGTAAGCCGACCTGCGTGAACAACGTAGAAACCCTCTGCAACGTCCCGGCCATTCTCGCAAACGGCGTGGAGTGGTACCAGAACATCTCGAAAAGCAAAGATGCGGGTACCAAGCTGATGGGCTTCTCCGGTCGCGTGAAGAATCCAGGCGTATGGGAGCTGCCGTTTGGCACCACCGCGCGTGAAATTCTTGAAGACTACGCGGGCGGTATGCGTGATGGACTGAAATTCAAAGCCTGGCAGCCAGGCGGCGCGGGAACCGACTTCCTGACCGAATCGCACCTCGATTTACCGATGGAGTTTGAAAGCATCGGTAAAGCGGGCAGCCGTTTAGGTACGGCGCTGGCGATGGCTGTTGACCATGAAATTGGCATGGTCGGGCTGGTGCGTAACCTGGAAGAGTTCTTTGCCCGCGAATCCTGCGGCTGGTGTACGCCATGCCGTGATGGTCTGCCGTGGAGCGTGAAAATTCTGCGTGCTATCGAGCGGGGCGAAGGCCAGCCGGGCGACATCGAGACACTTGAGCAACTGTGTCGATCCCTCGGTCCGGGCAAAACCTTCTGCGCGCATGCGCCTGGCGCGGTTGAACCGCTGCAGAGTGCGATTAAGTATTTCCGCGACGAATTCGAAGCAGGCATCAAGCAGCAGTTCAGCAATACCCATGCAATTGGTGGGATCCAGCCGAACTTGCTGAAGACGCGCTGGTAGTTATCTACACAAAATCATTCCAGACGCGTCGAGGCGGCTTGAAGGATGAGGTGTAAAAGAATTTTGATTAACGCCTGGTTTCGACCGGGCCAACTGGAAGCACGCTAATGGCTACGATTCATGTAGACGGCAAAGAATACGAGGTCAACGGAGCGGACAACCTGTTACAGGCTTGCCTCTCTCACGGCCTTGATATTCCCTATTTTTGCTGGCATCCGGCGCTGGGAAGCGTTGGCGCCTGCCGCCAGTGTGCGGTGAAGCAATATCAAAACGCGGAAGACACGCGTGGCCGCCTGGTGATGTCCTGTATGACACCGGCATCCGACGGCACCTTTATTTCTATTGATGACGAAGAAGCGAAGCAGTTCCGCGAAAGCGTTGTCGAGTGGTTGATGACCAACCACCCGCACGACTGTCCGGTCTGTGAAGAGGGTGGCAACTGCCACCTGCAAGATATGACTGTCATGACCGGTCACAGCTTCCGTCGCTATCGTTTCACTAAACGTACCCACCGTAATCAGGACCTCGGGCCGTTCATCTCCCACGAAATGAACCGCTGCATCGCCTGTTACCGCTGCGTACGTTATTACAAAGATTATGCCGACGGCCCAGACCTGGGTGTTTACGGCGCGCACGACAACGTCTATTTCGGACGTCCGGAAGATGGCACGCTGGAGAGCGAATTCTCCGGTAACCTCGTTGAAATCTGCCCGACCGGCGTTTTCACCGACAAAACCCACTCCGAACGCTACAACCGTAAATGGGACATGCAGTTTGCGCCAAGCATCTGCCAGCAGTGTTCTCTGGGGTGTAACACCAGCCCGGGCGAGCGCTACGGCGAACTGCGTCGTATCGAAAACCGTTATAACGGTACCGTAAACCATTACTTCCTGTGCGACCGCGGTCGTTTCGGTTATGGCTACGTGAACCTGAAAGACCGTCCGCGTCAGCCGGTACAGCGTCGCGGTGACGACTTCATCACCCTTAACGCCGAGCAGGCGATGCAGGGCGCCGCAGACATTCTGCGTCAGTCGAAGAAAGTCATCGGCATCGGTTCTCCACGTGCAAGCGTTGAGAGCAACTTCGCGCTGCGTGAACTGGTCGGGGCGGATAACTTCTATACCGGTATCGCCAAAGGCGAGCAGGAACGTTTGCAGCTGGCACTGAAAGTGCTGCGCGAAGGCGGCATTCATACGCCTGCGCTGCGTGACATCGAATCTTACGACGCAGTTCTGGTTCTCGGGGAAGACATCACCCAGACCGGCGCTCGCGTTGCCCTGGCGGTTCGTCAGGCGGTGAAAGGCAAAGCACGTGAAATGGCAGCGGCCCAAAAAGTGGCTGACTGGCAGATTGCGGCGATCCTGAACATTGGTCAGCGTGCGAAACACCCGCTGTTTGTGACCAACGTCGACAACACGCGTCTGGATGACATCGCGGCGTGGACCTACTGCGCACCGGTCGAAGACCAGGCGCGTTTAGGTTTCGCTATCGCTCACGCGCTGGATAACAGTGCGCCAGCGGTTGAAGGCCTGAGCAACGACCTGAAAGGCAAAGTGGATGTTATCGTGCAGGCGCTGGCCGGTGCGAAAAAACCACTGATTGTCTCCGGGACCAACTCCGGCAGCGCCGAAATGATTCAGGCGGCGGCTAACGTCGCTAAAGCCCTGAAAGGCCGCGGTTCAGACGTCGGTGTGACCATGATTGCCCGGGCGGTGAACAGCGTTGGCCTCGGCATGATTGGCGGCGGTTCGCTGGAAGAAGCATTAGACGAGCTGGAATCCGGTTCTGCTGATGCCGTTGTGGTGCTGGAAAACGATCTGCACCGTCACGCTTCTGCGGCCCGCGTGGATGCTGCGCTGTCCAAAGCGCCGCTGGTGATGGTTATCGACCATCAGCGTACCGCGATTATGGACAAAGCGCATCTGGTGCTGTCCGCTGCGAGCTTCGCAGAAAGCGACGGCACGGTCATCAACAACGAAGGCCGCGCTCAGCGTTTCTTCCAGGTTTACGACCCGTCTTATTACGATAGCAACATCATCATGCTGGAAAGCTGGCGCTGGCTGCATTCGCTGCACAGCACCTTAGAAAGCCGTGAAGTGGACTGGACACAGCTGGATCACGTCATTGACGCCGCCGTGGCTGCACTGCCGCAGCTGGCAGGAATCAAAGACGCTGCGCCGGATGCGTCGTTCCGTATTCGTGGTCAGAAACTGTCTCGTTCACCGATTCGCTCCAGTGGTCGTACCGCTATGCGCGCGGATATCAGTGTTCACGAGCCGCGTCAGCCGCAGGATAAAGACACCATGTTCGCCTTCTCCATGGAAGGGAACAACCAGCCAACGGCTGCACGTTCGCAAATTCCATTTGCGTGGGCACCAGGCTGGAACTCCCCGCAGGCATGGAACAAGTTCCAGGCTGAAGTGGGTGGTCATCTGCGTAACGGCGATCCGGGCGTGCGTTTGATTGAAGCGTCTGAAAACGGTCTGGCTTACTTCGGGCAGGTTCCGGCCAGCTTCGAAGCGCAGGACGGTCAATGGCGTATCGCGCCTTACTATCATCTGTTCGGCAGTGACGAAATGTCACAGCGTTCACCGGTCTTCCAAAGCCGTATGCCGCAGCCGTACATCAAGCTTAATCCGGCCGATGCCGCGAAGCTTGGCGTCAACGCCGGGGCAAACATTGCACTGAGCTACGACGGTCAGACCATCAACCTGCCGCTGGTGCTTTCCGATGCACTGACAGCAGGGCAGGTCGGTCTGCCAATGGGTATGCCGGGTATTGCGCCAGTGCTGGCGGGTGCGCGTATTGAAAATCTGCAGGAGGCGAAAGCATGAGTTGGTTAACACCGGATGTTATCGACATTCTGTTAAGCATCCTGAAAGCGGTCGTCATTCTGCTGGTGGTCGTCACCTGCGGTGCGTTCATGAGCTTTGGTGAACGTCGTCTGCTTGGTCTGTTCCAGAACCGTTACGGACCGAACCGCGTAGGCTGGGGTGGTTCACTCCAGCTGGTGGCGGACATGATCAAGATGTTCTTCAAAGAGGACTGGATCCCGAAATTCACCGACAAGGTTATCTTTACCCTTGCGCCGGTGATCGCGTTCACCTCGTTGCTGCTGTCGTTTGCGATTGTCCCGGTCAGCCCGACCTGGGTCGTTGCCGACCTTAACATCGGTATCCTGTTCTTCCTGATGATGGCAGGCCTGGCGGTTTACGCCGTTCTGTTCGCGGGTTGGTCGAGTAACAACAAATACTCGCTGCTCGGTGCGATGCGTGCTTCCGCGCAGACCCTGAGCTACGAAGTGTTCCTCGGCTTATCGCTGATGGGCGTTGTGGCGCAGGCTGGCTCCTTCAACATGACCGATATCGTTAATAACCAGGCGCATCTGTGGAACGTGATTCCACAGTTCTTCGGCTTCATCACTTTCGCCATCGCGGGCGTAGCGGTATGTCACCGTCACCCGTTTGACCAGCCGGAAGCGGAGCAGGAACTGGCCGACGGTTACCACATTGAATATTCCGGCATGAAGTTCGGTCTGTTCTTCGTGGGCGAATACATCGGTATTGTCACCGTATCAGCGCTTATCGTAACGCTGTTCTTCGGTGGCTGGCAGGGTCCGTTCTTACCACCATTCATCTGGTTCGCGCTGAAAACCGCGTTCTTCATGATGATGTTCATTTTGATCCGTGCAGCATTGCCGCGTCCGCGTTATGACCAGGTAATGTCCTTCGGCTGGAAAATCTGCCTGCCGCTGACGCTGATCAACTTGTTGGTAACGGCGGCTGTCATTCTCTGGCAGGCGCAATAAGGGGCGAATAGACCATGACCTTAAAAGAATTATTAGTGGGCTTTGGCACCCAGGTTCGCAGTATCTGCATGATCGGGATGCATGCGTTCGCCAAACGCGAAACGCAGATGTATCCGGAAGAGCCGGTTTATCTGCCGCCGCGCTACCGTGGCCGTATTGTGCTGACGCGCGATCCGGACGGGGAAGAGCGTTGTGTAGCCTGTAACCTGTGTGCGGTAGCCTGTCCGGTTGGCTGTATCTCTTTGCAAAAAGCAGAGACCAAAGACGGCCGCTGGTACCCAGAGTTTTTCCGTATTAACTTCTCACGCTGCATTTTCTGCGGTCTGTGTGAAGAAGCGTGCCCAACCACGGCGATTCAGTTGACCCCGGATTTCGAACTGGGTGAATACAAGCGTCAGGATCTGGTGTACGAGAAAGAGGATCTGCTGATTTCCGGTCCGGGCAAATACCCGGAATATAACTTCTACCGGATGGCGGGTATGGCAATCGACGGCAAAGATAAGGGCGAAGCAGAGAACGAAGCCAAGCCTATCGACGTCAAGGGCCTGTTACCGTAAGGAGAGGGGCAATGGAATTCGCATTTTATATTTGTGGTCTGGTCGCCATCCTGGCCACGCTACGGGTCATCACGCACACCAATCCGGTGCATGCGTTGTTGTACCTGATCATCTCACTGCTGGCGATTGCCGGGGTGTTCTTCTCGCTCGGCGCGTACTTCGCCGGTGCGCTGGAGATTATCGTCTACGCTGGAGCCATCATGGTTCTGTTCGTATTCGTGGTGATGATGCTGAACCTGGGTGGAGCTGAAATCGAACAGGAACGCCAGTGGCTGAAGCCGCAGGTCTGGATTGGGCCTGGTGTGCTGTCCGTAATCCTGTTGGCGGTGATTGTTTACGGTATCCTGGGCGTGAGCGACCAGGGTATCGAAGGCAACGCTATCAGCGCTAAAGAAGTCGGTATCGCCCTGTTTGGTCCGTACGTACTGGCGGTGGAGCTGGCCTCCATGCTGCTGCTGGCGGGTCTGGTTGTTGCCTTCCACCTGGGACGCGAAGAGCGTGCCGGTGAAGTACTGAGCAACCGTTCGAACGATAGCGCGAAAAGAAAATCGGAGGAGCGCGCATGATCCCCTTAACACATGGACTGATCCTCGCCGCTGTCCTCTTCGTTCTCGGTCTGACAGGTCTGGTTATCCGCCGCAATCTGCTGTTTATGCTGATCGGTCTGGAAATCATGATTAACGCCGCCGCGCTGGCCTTTGTGGTCGCTGGCAGCTACTGGGGCCAGACCGACGGTCAGGTAATGTATATCCTCGCTATCAGCCTTGCGGCTGCGGAGGCGAGTATTGGCCTGGCGCTGCTGCTGCAGCTCCACCGTCGCCGCCAGAACCTGAACATCGATTCAGTAAGTGAGTTGCGTGGATGAACATGCTTGCCTTAACCATCATTTTGCCATTGATTGGCTTCTTACTGCTGTCCTTCTCCCGTGGCCGTTGGTCGGAAAACGTTTCCGCCACCATCGGTATGGGGTCTGTCGGCCTGGCGGCGCTGGTTACCGCGTTTGTTGGCGTTGATTTCTTCGCTAACGGCAAACAGGCAATCAGCGTTCCACTGTGGACCTGGATGTCAGTCGGTGATTTCAATATCGGTTTCAACCTGGTGCTGGACGGCCTGTCGCTGACCATGCTCTCCGTGGTTACCGGTGTCGGCTTCCTTATCCACATGTTCGCTTCCTGGTACATGCGCGGTGAAGAGGGTTACTCTCGCTTCTTCGCCTACACCAACCTGTTCATTGCGAGCATGGTGGTGTTGGTGCTGGGTGATAACCTGCTGCTGATGTATCTCGGCTGGGAAGGCGTGGGCCTGTGCTCCTATCTGCTGATCGGTTTCTACTACACCGATCCGAAGAATGGCGCAGCGGCAATGAAAGCGTTCGTCGTGACCCGTGTGGGTGACGTCTTCCTCGCGTTCGCGCTGTTCATTCTCTACAACGAGCTCGGCACGCTGAACTTCCGCGAAATGGTTGAACTGGCACCTGCGCACTTCGAAGCGGGCAACAATATGTTGACCTGGGCGACGCTGATGCTGCTGGGTGGTGCGGTGGGTAAATCTGCACAGCTGCCGTTGCAGACCTGGCTTGCGGATGCCATGGCCGGTCCAACGCCGGTTTCTGCGCTGATCCATGCCGCGACCATGGTTACCGCGGGCGTCTACCTGATTGCCCGTACCCACGGTCTGTTCCTGATGACGCCGGAAATTCTGCATTTAGTCGGGATCGTCGGTGCGGTTACGCTGGTGCTGGCGGGTTTCGCCGCGCTGGTGCAAACCGACATCAAACGCGTACTCGCGTACTCCACCATGAGCCAGATTGGCTACATGTTCCTGGCGCTGGGCGTACAGGCGTGGGATGCGGCGATTTTCCACCTGATGACGCACGCGTTCTTTAAAGCACTGCTGTTCCTCTCCTCCGGTTCGGTCATCCTGGCGTGTCACCACGAGCAGAACATCTTCAAGATGGGTGGCCTGCGTAAGTCGATTCCGCTGGTTTACGTCTGCTTCCTGGTCGGGGGCGCGGCGCTGTCCGCTCTGCCGCTGATTACCGCAGGCTTCTTCAGTAAGGACGAAATCCTTGCCGGTGCGATGGCTAACGGTCACGTCAATCTGATGGTGGCAGGTCTGGTGGGGGCGTTCATGACGTCGCTCTATACCTTCCGCATGATCTTCATCGTGTTCCACGGCAAAGAGCAGATCCACGCTCACGCAGGGAAGGGCATTACCCATCACCTGCCGCTGATCGTGCTGCTTGTTCTGTCCACCTTCGTTGGCGCGATGATTGTGCCACCGCTGCAGGGTGTACTGCCGCAGACGACTGAACTTGCGCATAGCCACGTACTGACGCTGGAAATCACTTCCGGGATTGTTGCGATTGCTGGCATCCTGATTGCTGCATGGCTGTGGCTGGGTAAACGTACGCTGGTTACCGCGATTGCCAACAGTGCGCCGGGCCGTCTGCTCGGAACCTGGTGGTACAACGCGTGGGGCTTCGACTGGCTGTATGACATGATTTTCGTCAAACCGTATCTGGGTATTGCGTGGCTGTTGAAACGCGATCCGCTGAACAGTCTGATGAATATCCCGGCCATTCTTTCCCGCTTTGCAGGTAAAGGCCTGCTGGTCAGCGAGAACGGTTATCTGCGCTGGTATGTGGCATCCATGAGCATTGGCGCGGTGGTTGTTCTCGCGCTGCTGATGGTTTTGCGTTGAGTTGACAGAAAAGGAATATAGATCGCCATGTTATTACCCTGGCTAATACTAATCCCGTTCATCGGCGGATTCTTATGCTGGCAGACCGAGCGCTTCGGCGTGAAGATGCCGCGCTGGATTGCGCTGATTACAATGGGACTGACGCTGGCCCTGTCCCTGCAACTGTGGTTGCAGGGCGGCTACTCTCTGACGCAAGCCACTGGCCTTCCGCAATGGCAGTCTGAATTTATTCTGCCGTGGATCCCACGCTTTGGCATCACTATCCACCTCGCACTCGACGGTCTGTCGCTGCTGATGGTGGTCCTGACCGGCCTGCTCGGCGTGCTGGCAGTGCTGTGTTCCTGGCGTGAAATCGAAAAATACCAGGGCTTCTTCCACCTCAACCTGATGTGGATCCTGGGCGGCGTAATCGGCGTGTTCCTCGCCATCGACATGTTCCTGTTCTTCTTCTTCTGGGAGATGATGCTGGTTCCAATGTACTTCCTGATCGCGCTGTGGGGCCACAAAGCCTCTGATGGTAAAACGCGTATCACGGCGGCGACCAAGTTCTTCATCTACACCCAGGCAAGTGGTCTGGTGATGTTGATTTCGATCCTGGCGCTGGTATTCGTACATTACAGCGCAACGGGCGTCTGGACTTTCAGCTACGAAGAGCTGCTGAAAACGCCAATGACCCACAACGTGGAATATCTGCTGATGCTCGGCTTCTTCATCGCGTTCGCGGTGAAAATGCCGGTGGTTCCGCTGCACGGTTGGCTGCCAGACGCACACTCACAGGCACCGACTGCGGGTTCTGTTGACCTCGCGGGCATCCTGTTGAAAACCGCGGCCTACGGTATGCTGCGTTTCGCACTGCCGCTGTTCCCGAACGCGTCCGCTGAGTTCGCTCCTATTGCGATGTGGCTGGGTGTTATCGGTATCTTCTACGGCGCGTGGATGGCCTTTACGCAATACGACATCAAACGTCTGATTGCCTACACCTCCGTTTCGCACATGGGCTTCGTGCTGATTGCGATTTACACCGGTAGCCAGCTGGCATACCAGGGTGCAGTGATTCAGATGATTGCGCACGGTCTGTCCGCGGCGGGTCTGTTCATTCTGTGTGGTCAGCTGTACGAACGTCTGCACACGCGTGACATGCGCATGATGGGCGGTCTGTGGAGCAAAATTAAATGGCTGCCTGCGCTGTCCATGTTCTTCGCAGTCGCGACGCTGGGTATGCCGGGTACCGGTAACTTCGTCGGTGAATTCATGATCCTGTTCGGCAGCTTCCACGTCGTGCCGGGTATCACCGTGATTTCAACCTTCGGTCTGGTCTTTGCGTCCGTTTACTCGCTGGCGATGCTGCATCGCGCTTACTTCGGTAAAGCGAAAAGCGAAATTGCTGCCAAAGAATTGCCAGGGATGTCGCTGCGCGAGCTGTTTATCGTCCTGCTGTTAGTGGTGCTGCTGGTTCTGCTCGGGTTCTACCCACAGCCGATCCTCGACACTTCTCATGCTGCGATGGGCAATATTCAGCAGTGGTTTGTTAATTCTGTTTCTACTACAAGGCCGTAAATCGCCATGACAATAACTCCACAACAACTGATCGCACTGCTACCGCTGCTGATCGTCGGCTTGACGGTGGTGGTTGTGATGCTCTCCATTGCGTGGCGACGCAATCATTTCTTCAATGCCACGCTGTCGGTCATTGGCCTGAACGTCGCACTGCTGTCGCTCTGGTTTGTTGGCCACGTTGGCGCAATGGACGTGACGCCGCTGATGCGCGTCGATGGTTATGCCATGCTCTACACCGGGCTGGTGCTGCTGGCGAGTCTCGCCACCTGTACTTTTGCCTATCCGTGGCTTGAGGGCTATTACGACAACAAAGAAGAGTTCTACCTGCTGGTGCTGATTGCCGCGCTGGGTGGGATTCTGCTGGCTAACGCGAACCACATGGCTGCGCTGTTCCTCGGTATCGAGCTTATCTCGCTGCCGCTGTTCGGTCTGATTGGCTACGCGTACCGTCAAAAGCGCTCTCTCGAAGCAAGTATCAAATACACCATTCTGTCTGCTGCAGCGTCTTCATTCCTGCTGTTCGGTATGGCGCTGGTGTACGCGAACTCTGGCAGTCTGTCGTTCCTGGCGCTGGGTAAAGCACTGGCTGACAACATGCTGCACGAGCCATTGCTGCTGGCGGGCCTGGGTCTGATGATTGTTGGCCTTGGCTTCAAACTGTCTCTGGTTCCGTTCCACCTGTGGACGCCAGATGTGTATCAGGGCGCGCCTGCGCCGGTTTCCACCTTCCTGGCAACCGCGAGCAAAATCGCTATCTTTGGCGTGGTTATGCGTCTGTTCCTGTACGCACCAGTGGGTGACAGCGAAGCGGTACGCGTGGTGCTGGGCATTATTGCCTGCGCCTCAATCCTCTTCGGTAACCTGATGGCGCTGAGCCAGACTAACATCAAGCGTCTGCTCGGCTACTCCTCCATCTCGCATCTGGGTTATCTGCTGGTGGCGCTGATTGCGCTGCACAGCGGTCAGATGTCCATGGAAGCCGTTGGCGTGTACCTGGCCGGTTATCTGTTCAGCAGCCTCGGCGCGTTCGGCGTGGTTAGCCTGATGTCCAGCCCATACCGTGGCCCGGATGCAGATTCTCTGTACTCCTACCGTGGTCTGTTCTGGCACCGTCCAATCCTGTCAGCGGTGATGACAGTGATGATGCTCTCTCTGGCAGGTATCCCGATGACCCTCGGCTTTATCGGTAAGTTCTACGTGCTTGCCGTCGGTGTTCAGGCGCACCTGTGGTGGCTGACTGGAGCGGTGGTACTGGGCTCTGCGATTGGTCTCTACTACTACCTGCGTGTAGCGGTGAGTCTGTATCTGGAAGCGCCACAGCAGCTGAATCGCGATGCGCCGTCGAACTGGCAGTACAGCGCCGGTGGTATTGTGGTACTGATTTCTGCGCTGTTGGTGCTGATCCTCGGTATCTACCCGCAGCCGTTGATCAGTATCGTTCAGATGGCGATGCCGATGATGTAATCTCCTGATTACAAAATACGAAAACCGTCGACTTGCTCGGCGGTTTTTTTTCGCCAGAAGAAAATTGCGCAGCGTTACGCAGAATTGAACCGCTAATGACAGTATCTAGTTTTTACGCTGTAATATGCTGATAATTTTATTGATATGAGGGAACTGTAATGCGCCAGCCATACCGAGTAGAGAGTATAACCTTGAAGGATATTGGGGTGTTTGAGCATACACATATCAAGTTCCCCAAGATTAAGAGTGAAAAGGAAGACGAGCGTAAGGCTGAGATTCATATTTTCACCGGGCCAAACGGTTGTGGGAAAAGTACCTTACTTTATGCGCTTTCTGGAATCTTTCGACCAGAGCCAGGTGGCGATGAGTTAGTTAGAAAAAGATATCGAAGCAAAGATAGCTCCGTGCTTTTTCGATTTTCAGGTGAAGAAGGTGCTTTTGGCGTAAAAAGGCATGCTGAGTTTCAACAGCTTTGGGGTAATGATGGTTTTAGCTACTGCATTGAGAATAGCTGGGAAAGTTTAATTGGAGTAAATTGGTTTCATTATGATAATTCGGATCAGCTAAATACTAAACAGTTTATGTTTGCTGCATTCGCATATTCTGGAAGTAGGCAAGAAAAGACAGAGTATACCCTAGGCGCAATTGAGCAGATACAGCGATCTCCTTTCGATAATGCACTCTCGTTCATGAGAACAGTCGAACCATCAATTTTAGTTCAATGGATTGCAAACAATAAAACTCAGTATGCACTTGCGAAAGAGGATGAAGAGTTTGATGAGGCCAAGAAATACGAAAAAGCCCTTAGCTCAATATCTGAATTTATTTTTGATGTTTGTGGTCTTAATCTAACATTTAAATTGAAAAGATCACCTTTAGATGTGGTGATAAGTTTTAATGAAAAAAATATATCATTTGAAACATTACCGGAGGGTTTGAAGTCAATTATTACTTGGGTCGGTGATTTGGCACTTAGGCTTGAAGGTATTCCGTGGGAAAATGAGGCTGACATTTTCGCTCAGCCAATATTACTTTTCCTTGATGAGGTAGATATACATCTGCACCCTAGATGGCAACGGCGAATTTTACCCGCATTACAAAAGCTGCTTCCGAATGCACAAGTTTTCGTCTCGACGCATTCACCTTTTGTTGTCGGTTCCGTAGAGGATGCCTATGTGTATCAGTTGCCTGAACCTCTTCATGATGCTTGCAGAGATCCATTAACGGCGGACACAATAACTGCCGTTGATTCAAAAGCGGGGAAGAGCTATCAATATATTTTGTCAGAGATATTTGGTATTGATGAAGAATTTGATGTTGAAACCGAAGCGCAGCTCATTCAATTCAAAGATCTTATTCGCGACCATTTGGTGACAAAACAACATGAAAAAGCCATAACTAAATTGGCAATTGTATTAAGCGAAAAAGGTGACGAGCTCGCAGATATTGTCTCCCTAGAATTACGCCAAATGCAGCGCATCCTGGGCAAAAAACAAGGATAAGTTATGTTTGCTTTTGAAAGACCAGCTTGCCCTGATTATCTGAGTGGGAGCTGGGAAGAATTAGGTTTACGATATGAAGCGGAAAAAGCCGAAAATGAAGCCTATAAATTTCAATGGACAGCGCGCTTTCGTTATGAAAATACCCGACAATTATTAAACGAAATGACCCAAGGGCACTGTGCATTCTGTGATGGTGGGGATTTGGGCGCTATGAGCCGGGAAACTATTGAACACTTCAAGCCTAAAAGTAGGGCAGAATTCAGGCGGTTTGCCTATCAGTGGGAAAACCTTTATCCCTGTTGCGATCAATGCCAAAGCCAGAAGCGTGAGGATTTTGACGAGCAACTTTTGGTTGCTGATGAAATAGGTTATCAGTTCGATGATTATTTCATCGTTGATTATATCAATGGTGAACTGCAGCCAAATCCCCTTGCAACGGATGAAAATCAGAGGCGAGCCCAGATAACTCTCGAGTTGTATGGGCTAAATATTGCGATACGTCTGCAATGTCGAAAAAAAGAACTTAGGCGTTACCGCCAGCGTGACCGAGATGAAGATGTTCTTGATGACTTCAGCTACCGATATTTTCTGATGGATGCCTGATTCAGGCACCCATCACAGACGTCACACCGAATGCAGTCGGCTAATCAGTGGGCCTTCTTCGCGACGGTCGGCGCGCTCAAGCACTTCTTTAATCACTGATGACAGCTCGTTAATTTCAAACTTGGCGACATAGCCGTCGGCTTTCACTTTGCGGATATGGTCTTCGTTAGCATTGCCCGACAGCGACGAGTGGATAACCACCGGAATGGCTTTCAGGCGCGGGTCAGATTTGATTTTACGCGTCAGGGTAAAGCCATCCATCTCCGGCATTTCGAGGTCGGTCAGCACCAGCGCGATTTTATCGGTCACCGGCACGCCTTCGTTCTGCGCTTCTTTCGCCAGCTTTTCGATAGTCTCCCAGGCCTGTAGCCCGGTAACGTGCATCCTGGCCGGGATCTCCATCGCGTGCAGGCCTTTCTCCAGCATTGCTCGCGCCACCTTAGAGTCCTCAGCGACAATCGCCGTCGCGCCCGGTTTAATGCGCTGTTTCGGCGCAGTCAGACGCGTGGCGTGCAGATCGTGGTCGGCCGGCACGATGTCATACAGAATTTGTTCTACGTCGATAACCATCGCCAGATTATTGCTGTCTTTCTCATTGTCGAGGCAGGCAATGCTGGTGATGTACTGGCCGTTCACCGCTTTTTCTGCAGTATGAACCTGGGCCCAGTCGAGGCGAGTAATGTTTTCCACCGACTCCACAGCAAACGCCTGCACGCTGCGGGCGTACTCGGTGATAAGCAGAATGTTCAGCCCGCTCTCGGCTTTGCAGCCCAGTACCGACGGCAGGTCAATCACCGGGATAATCTGGTCGCGAATATTCACCATACCCATCACCGGGGCCTTAATGCCCGCGGGTTTAGTGAAGGAGGGCATCGGCACGATTTCACGTAGTTTGAAAACGTTAATGCCAAACAGTTCTGACTTGCCGCCGTCCTCTGATGCGCCAAGGCGGAACAACAGCAGTTCGAAGCGGTTCGACAGGGTCAAATTAGCCCTGTCGTCGATATCTTTCTGGAAATTATCCATATTGCCCTCAGAGTAAACACTATTACTCTGTTATCGGCATTTGTGCACAAAAGTTAAGCCAAAGGAAATACGCTGAAATCTTCTGCCAGCTCGCATGGCTCAAACACGCTTCGACACTCTGCCAGCAGGCGCTGACAGCCTTCCCGGTCATAGCGGGAACTCACATGCGTAATAATCAATTTGCCGACGTGGGCATCGCGCGCCAGTTCGGCGGTCTGAATCGATGAGGAGTGCCCACGGCTGTTGGCCTTTTCTGCCATATCGTGTTCAAGCGTGGTTTCATGCACCATCACATCCACATCTTTCGCCATCGCCAGCGCGACCGGGCAGGGGGCGGTATCACCGAAAATCGCCAGTTTTACTCCGGGCGTACTTGCCCCTAAATAATCCTGACCATTCACAATGCGCCCGTCCGGCATCTCAACCGTCTGTCCTCTTTTCAGCTGCTGGAACAGCGGCCCGGCTTTAATACCGTCAACCAGAAGGCGCTGAGCGTCGAGCGGGCCAGGTTTATCGTGCTGTTCAATGCGGTAGCCAAAACATTCCACCGGATGATTGAGCGGATACGCGGTGACCTTAAACAGGCCATCGTCAAACACCTCACCGGCGCAGATTTCTTCAACGGTGAGCGGATAATCGGTCCATGAACCGCTCAGGCGCAGCGCCATTTCGACAAATTCTTTAATGCCCTTCGGGCCATAAATCGTCAGTGGCGACGGATTGCCCTGCATCGAACGGCTGCATAACAGGCCCGGCAGCCCGAACAAATGGTCGCCGTGCAGGTGAGTGATGAAGATTTTATCGAGCTTTCCCGGATGATGGCTGGTTTTAAGAAACTGATGTTGCGTGCCTTCGCCACAGTCAAACAGCCACATTTGCGACAGCGTTGGTTGTTGCAAATTCAGCAGTATCGACGTCATATTACGGTGACGGGTCGGTACGCCTGCGGATGTCCCGAGAAAAATCAATTCCATAACGCAATGTCCTCGACGCGTTAAATTAAAACGACAGTATAACGGAGCTCAATATGATTCAGTGGAATGATCTTCACCACAGTCAGTTAACCGTCCCGCAGTTGTATGCTTTGCTCAAGCTGCGCTGTGAGGTCTTCGTGGTGGAGCAGACTTGTCCTTATCAGGATATCGACGGCGACGATCTGCTGGGTGAGAACCGGCATATCCTCGGCTGGCGCGACGGAGAGCTGGTGGCGTATGCGAGGATTCTGAAAAGCGAAGAAGAATTTGAGCCGGTAGTGATTGGTCGGGTAATTATCAGCCACGCGGTACGAGGCGAAAAACTGGGCTATAAGCTGATGGAGCAAACCCTCACCAGCTGCCAGAAAAACTGGCCGCAGAAGGCGCTGTATCTGGGGGCGCAGGCGCATCTGCAACCGTTCTATGCCCACTTTGGATTCTCCCCGGTTACCGACGTTTATGACGAAGACGGCATCCCGCATATCGGAATGGCGCGAGAAGCGAACTCCTGAACCATTGTCTATAGTTAGCGGACAGGTTTAACCATGGAGAAAACTGATGGCTTATCATTCTTATGAATCACGTATTGATGACGATCTGGCTTTGCTGAGTGACACTCTGGAAGAGGTCTTAAGCTCCTCGGGCGATCCCGCTGACCAGAAGTATATTGAGCTCAAACTTCGGGCTGAACAGGCCTTACAGGATGTTCAGTCCCGCGTCAGCCAGGCGTCAGACACCTATTATTACCGTGCTAAACAGGCCGTAACCCGTGCTGATGACTACGTACACGAAAAACCGTGGCAGGGCATTGGCGTCGGTGCCGCCATCGGGCTGGTATTAGGGCTGTTGTTAGCGCGTCGATAGTCGTTTAAGCGCATCGATAAAAATCCTCTCCCTCATCATGGGTACTGCTTTTTTCAGGCAGTACCCATTATACTCGTCATACTTCAAGCCGCATGTGCGTTGGCTACACCTGCTCACCCCAGTCACTTACCTGTGTAAGCTCCTGGGGACTCGCAGGCTTGCCGCCTTCCTGCAACTTGAATTATTTAGAGTATTTAATGCATGGTTTTTATCAGAGAGAGGTTCGCGTGCATTCCATTACCGCTGCGCTGGAAAACCTGTTGGGTTTTCTGTCTGACGACATGCCTGATGCACCTGGCTCACGAATTTTCGACACCCCGTTTCCTCTCAATGATGCCTTTGATCCCCTGAGCTGGCTTTGCAGTCAGCCGATATTCCCGCAGTTTTACTGGCAGCATCGCAGCGGCCAGGAAGAGGTTTCCGCTCTCGGCGCCGTGCGTCGTTTTACCTCGTTGCCCCACGCCAATACCTTTCTTCAGCAGCAGCAAACTGCGCTTCGCATCTGGGGCCTCAACGCCTTTGAACCGAAAACGGGTGAACTGTTTTTACCGCGCCTGGAATGGCGGCGCGATGCGGGAAAAGCCTTATTACGCCTGACGCTCAGCAGCGATACGTCGTTGCGGGAAGATGCCAGTGCGGCGCGGGAATTTTTAACCGCCTTGCGGCCTGCTCATCCGTTGCCCCTTTTAAGCGGCGAGCTGAAAGGCGAACGCCATTTCCCTGATCACGCGGGTTGGCTGCGCTTGATTGAAACCGCGACGGACACTATCGCCACAGGTGCACTGGAGAAAGTCGTTCTCGCCCGCGCCACCGATCTGCAATTCGCCGCACCGCTGCACGCCGGTGCAATGATGGCGGCGAGCCGCCGCGTCAATCTCAACTGCACCCATTTTCTGATGGCCTTCGATACAAAAAGCGCGTTTCTGGGCTCGACGCCGGAACGGCTCTGGCGTCGCCACGGACAACAGCTCGACACCGAAGCGCTGGCGGGCACCGTCGCGAGCCATCCTGATGACAAACAGGCACAGCATTTTGCCGACTGGCTAATGCGCGATGATAAAAATCAGCGTGAAAATTTGTTGGTGGTGGAAGACATATGCCAGCGTTTGCAGCAGGACGTCAGCGCGCTGGAAGTGCTGCCACCGCAGGTGATTCGCCTGCGAAAAGTGCAGCATCTCAGACGCTGTATTCAGGCCGAACTAAAAACCCCTGATGACGAACGCTGCCTGTTCCTGCTTCAACCGACGGCCGCAGTGGCCGGGCTCCCGCGCGAGCAGGCCCGGCAGTTTATCGAGTATCATGAGCCGTTCACCCGCGAATGGTATGCGGGTTCCGCGGGCTATCTCAGCCTGCAACAAAGCGAATTTTGCGTGGCGCTGCGTTCGGCGAAAGTCACCGGCGACGTGGCGCGATTATATGCCGGAGCCGGGATTGTTCGCGGCTCGGATCCTGAACAGGAATGGCAGGAGATCACCCATAAAGCAGCAGGATTACGCTCCTTGCTTATCCGATAACCGACGAATATCAATAACCTGTCGGAATCACTCATCTATAATTATACGTAAAATTGATACCGGACAATCTCATGTCAGTAAGCGCATTTAACCGACGCTGGGCGGCGGTTACCCTGGAAGCATTAACTCGCCACGGCGTGCAGCACGTATGCATCGCGCCGGGCTCTCGCTCGACGCCATTAACGCTGGCGGCGGCGGAAAACCGCGCTCTGATAGCCCACACCCATTTTGATGAACGTGGCCTCGGCCATCTGGCGCTGGGGCTGGCGAAGGCAAGCCAACAGCCGGTGGCGGTGATTGTCACATCCGGAACGGCGGCCGCCAATTTGTATCCCGCGCTGATTGAAGCGGGGCTGACCGGTGAAAAAATCATTCTGCTGACCGCCGACCGCCCGCCGGAACTCATCGACTGCGGCGCCAATCAGGCGATTCGCCAGACGGGTATGTTCGGTTCGCATCCGTCACAAACGCTGTCTCTGCCGAGACCGAGCCACGATATTCCGGCCCGCTGGCTGGTTTCGTCGATTGATAACGCGCTGGGCCAGCTGCACAGCGGCGGGGTACACATCAACTGCCCGTTCGCCGAACCGCTGTACGGCGAAATGGATGACACCGGACTCGACTGGCAGCAAGCGCTCGGCAACTGGTGGCAAAGCGATAAGCCGTGGCTGCGCGAAGGGCTGCATCTGGAAAGTGAAAAGCAGCGCGACTGGTTTTTCTGGCGACAGAAGCGCGGCGTCGTGGTGGCCGGGCGCATGAGCGCGGCGGAAGGGAAAAAAGTGGCCGAATGGGCAAAAACGCTCGGCTGGCCGCTGATAAGCGACGTGTTGTCGCAAACCGGACAGCCGCTGCCGTGCGCGGATCTCTGGCTCGGAAACACCAACGCCGTCACCGAACTGGCGCAGGCACAAATTGTGGTACAGCTCGGCAGCAGTCTGACGGGCAAACGTCTCCTGCAATGGCAGGCTACCTGTGAGCCGGATGAATACTGGCTGGTGGATAATCTTGCAGGCCGGCTCGACCCGGCGCATCACCGCGGCCGTCGTCTGGTGTGTAAAGTCGGCACCTGGCTGGAACAGCATCCGGCAGAGCAGCGCCAGCCCTGGGCGGTGGACATCCCGCGCCTGTCAGAGCAGGCGTGGCAGGCCGTCGTTGCCCAGCGTGAAACCTTCGGCGAAGCGCAACTGGCGCATCGCATCAGTGAATATCTGCCTGACCAGGGCCAGCTTTTTGTCGGCAACAGCCTCGTGGTTCGCCTGATCGACGCCCTGGGCAAGCTTCCGGCGGGGTACCCAGTGTACAGCAACCGCGGCGCGAGCGGCATCGACGGGCTGATTTCCACTGCCGCAGGCGTGCAGCGCGGGAGCGCCAAATCGACGCTGGCCATCATCGGTGATCTCTCTGCGCTGTACGATCTCAACGGCCTGGCCTTATTGCGCCAGGTTTCCGCCCCGCTCGTGCTGATCGTGGTGAACAACAATGGCGGGCAGATTTTCTCGCTGCTGCCGACGCCTGGCGAAGAACGTGAACGCTTCTATCTGATGCCGCAAAACGTCCATTTTGAGCACGCGGCCAACATGTTCGGCCTGCGCTACCACCGCCCGGAAAACTGGACGGCGCTGGAAGATGCGCTGCACGGCGCGTGGCGTCAGCCGGTGACCACGGTGATTGAGCTGGTGGTCAACGACACCCACGGCGCACAGACCCTGCAGAACTTACTGGCACAGGTCAGCCAGCTATGACGCTCCACGCCGTTGCCCGCGAAGGTGCACCGAACCAGCCGTGGCTGGTATTTCTGCACGGCTTTTCTGGCGATCGTCGTGAATGGCAGGCGGTAGGGGAGAAACTCACTGGGTTTTCCCGGCTGTATGTCGACCTGCCCGGTCACGGTGGGTCAGCGGCAATTTCTGTGACGCGTTTCGACGATGTGTGTCGGGAGTTGCAGGAAACATTGGTTAGTTACAACATTCTAAGTTACTGGCTGATTGGTTACTCGCTGGGTGGACGCGTGGCGATGGTAGCGGCAAATCAGGCGAAACAGCCCGGTCTGAAAGGGCTGATTGTCGAAGGGGGTCATCCTGGCTTACAGGACGACACCGCCCGTGAAGTGCGTTTGCAGTCCGATATGCAATGGGCGCAGCGCTTTCGCCACGAACCGCTGGCCGACGTTTTCGAGGCCTGGTATCGCCAGCCGGTATTTGCCTCACTCACTGACGCACAACGCCAGACCCTGGTGGCGTTACGCACCGACAACAACGGCCCGCGACTGGCCGACATGCTGCTCGCCACCTCGCTTGGCGTGCAGCCTGATTTACGCGCGGCGCTCGCCGCCCGTGGCTATGCTTCAGGTGACTATGTTTTTTTATATTTATGCGGCGAACGCGACGCCAAATTCCGCGCACTGGCGGAAGAACTGGCCGCGCCATGCCACCTAATTCCTCACGCCGGACACAACGCCCATCGGGAAAACCCCGCAGCGGTGGCGAACTGTCTGGCACAGATTCTGAATGACTGACGACAGGACATATTATGATTTCCCCAGATGAAAAAATGCTCTACGCCCCGGTTGAATGGCAGGACTGCTCCGAAGGTTTCACCGATATCCGTTACCAGAAATCCGCTGACGGCATTGCCAGGATCACCATCAACCGTCCTCAGGTGCGTAACGCGTTCCGCCCACTGACCGTCAAAGAGATGATCCAGGCGCTGGCTGATGCACGCTATGACGATAACGTCGGCACCATCATCCTCACCGGCGAAGGTGATAAGGCGTTCTGCGCGGGCGGCGATCAGAAAGTTCGCGGCGACTACGGCGGATACCAGGACGACTCCGGCACCCATCACTTGAACGTGCTCGACTTCCAGCGTCAGATCCGCACCTGTCCGAAACCTGTAGTGGCAATGGTTGCCGGCTACTCCATCGGCGGTGGCCACGTGCTGCACATGATGTGTGACCTGACCATCGCGGCGGAAAACGCCATCTTCGGCCAGACTGGCCCGAAAGTCGGCTCCTTCGACGGCGGTTGGGGCGCGTCTTATATGGCCCGTATCGTCGGTCAGAAGAAAGCCCGCGAAATCTGGTTCCTGTGCCGTCAGTACGACGCGAAAGAAGCGCTGGATATGGGGCTGGTCAACACCGTGGTTCCGCTGGCGGACCTGGAAAAAGAGACCGTGCGCTGGTGCCGTGAAATGCTGCAAAACAGCCCAATGGCGCTGCGCTGCCTGAAAGCGGCACTCAACGCCGACTGCGACGGTCAGGCCGGTCTGCAGGAACTGGCGGGCAATGCCACCATGCTGTTCTACATGACTGAAGAAGGTCAGGAAGGTCGCAACGCCTTCAACCAGAAACGTCAGCCTGACTTCAGCAAATTCAAACGGAACCCGTAATGCGCAAAGCCCAGGTGTACCGCTGGCAGATCCCCATGGACGCGGGAGTGGTTCTGCGCGAGCGGCGGCTGAAAACCCGCGACGGGCTGTTGGTCAGGCTTTGCCTGGGTGATGCCGAAGGCTGGGGCGAGATCTCGCCCTTGCCGGGCTTCAGCCTGGAAACGCTCGACGACGCGCAGACGGCGGTCATTGCCTGGGTTAATGCGTGGCTGAAAGGGAACGACCCTGAATTTCCGTCAGAGCCTTCTGCCGCGTTTGGCCTGAGCTGTGCGCTGGCGGAGCTGAACGACGAACTGCCCGACGCCGCCGATTACCGCGCCGCGCCGCTGTGTACCGGCGATCCGGATGAGTTGTTCGCGGTGCTGCAGGCGATGCCCGGCGAGAAAGTCGCAAAGGTGAAAGTCGGCCTGTGGGAAGCGGTACGCGACGGCATGGTGGTCAATCTGCTGCTGGAAGCGGTGCCTGATTTACAGCTTCGTCTGGATGCTAACCGTGCCTGGACGCCGTTAAAAGCGCAGCAGTTCGCCAAATATGTTAATCCGGACTATCGCTCACGCATCGCCTTTATCGAAGAGCCGTGTCGCACCCGCGACGATTCCCGCGCCTTTGCGCAGGAAACTGGGATCGCCATCGCTTGGGATGAAAGCCTGCGTGAAGCCGATTTCGCCTTTGTCGCGGAGCCGGGCGTGAAGGCCGTGGTTATCAAACCGACGCTCACCGGCAGTCTGCAAAAGGTTCGCGAACAGGTCGCGGCGGCCCATCAGCAGGGGTTGACCGCCGTGATCAGCTCGTCGATTGAATCGAGTCTCGGCCTGACGCAGCTGGCGCGTATCGCCGCCTGGCTGACGCCGGGCACCATGCCGGGGCTGGACACGCTGAACCTGATGCAGGCGCAGCTGATTCGCCGCTGGCCGCATAATGAACTACCGTGCATGACCCACGACAGTCTGGACCCGCTGTTATGATTTTCCACGATTACCCATGGCGACACTGGCGTACGTTGCGCCCACGCGTACAGGCGCTGCGTCTGGGTGATGAAATCCTCGACTGGCAGCAGCTGTGTCTGCGGGTTGATGCGCTGGCCGCCGGGTTTGCTGCGCAAAATGTTCAGCCGGACGACGGGGTGCTGCTGCGGGCGTATAACAACCCGCAAACATTGCTGGCGTGGCTGGCGCTGTTGCAGTGCGGCGCGCGCGTTTTGCCGGTTAATCCTCAGTTACCGCGCGAGCTGGTGGCCGCACTCTTGCCGCAGTTTTCGCTGCGCCACGCGTTAGTGCTCACCGACGAAAATCCGTTCGACGCGCTGATTGAGCTAGTGCTCCAACAGGCTAAAAAAGATGTGCCAGGCGTTGCCTGGCAGGCGGAACGCCTGGCGACCATGACGCTGACGTCAGGCTCCAGCGGCCTGCCAAAAGCCGCAGTGCACACGCTGGACGCACATCTTGCCAGCGCCGAAGGCGTATTAGCGCTGATGCCCTACGGCGAAACCGACGACTGGCTGCTGTCGTTGCCGCTGTTTCACGTTTCCGGACAGGGTATTCTCTGGCGCTGGTTACTGAAAGGCGCGCGCTTAACGGTGCGCGAGCGCGTGCCACTGGCGCACATGCTCGAGGGCTGCACTCATGCTTCTCTGGTGCCCACGCAGCTGTGGCGGTTACTGAACGACGACGAAACGCTCACGCTCAATACCGTGCTGCTCGGCGGCGCGGCGATCCCCGTTGAGCTGGCGGAACATTCCCGTTCATGCGGCATCCGCACTTTTTGCGGCTACGGGCTGACGGAATTTGCCTCAACGGTCTGTGCCAAAGAAACCGACGGTGAAGCAGACGTGGGTTCGGCGTTACCGGGGCGAGAAGTGAAAGTTGTCGACGGCGAAATCTGGCTGCGGGCGAAAAGCATGGCTGCTGGCTACTGGCGAAACGGCGTGCTTACGCCGCTGACCAACGCCGAAGGCTGGTTCCCGACGCGGGATCGCGGTGAATTGCATGGCGATCGCCTGACCGTTCTCGGGCGCATGGATAACCTCTTTTTCTGCGGCGGGGAAGGCATTCAGCCAGAAGAAGTCGAACGGGTGATCGCGCGTCATCCACAGGTTGAACAAATCTTTATTGTGCCGCTGGATGACGACGAATTTGGTCAGCGTCCGGTGGCGGTAGTGGAAGGGGGCGATGACTTTGACGTCACACAAATGCCGGACTGGGCGATGGATAAACTGGCGCGATTTCAGCAGCCGGTGTGTTGGTTTATGCTGCCCGCCAGCCTGAAAACCGGCGGGATAAAAATCGCCCGCCGGGCATTACAGGAGTGGGTCAACGCCACGCTGCGCGGTTAGTTCGCTTCCGCGGTGGCTTTACGCTGACGTTTACGCACCAGACGCAGCACCGGTGGAATGACGATCACCGCGAAGGCCAGCACCAGCAGCGTTTTCGCCACGCCGCTTTCCCACATAATATTCATGCTGCCGTTGCTGATCGACAGCGCACGGCGCAGGTTCTGCTCCAGCATTTCCCCCAGCACGAACCCGAGGATCAGCGGCGACATCGGGAAATTCATTTTCCGCAGAATATAGCCAAACACCCCAAGCCCCACCATCAACACCAAATCAAAGGTGGTGCTGTGTACCGCGTAAACGCCGACCGCAGACACGGCAGCAATCGCCGGCACCAGGAACCACAGCGGAATCGTTAACATGCGGGTGAACAGGCCAATCAGCGGAATGTTCATGATAAGCAACATCACGTTGGCAATCAGCAGCGCGGCAATCAGGCCCCAAACGATATCCGGTTGTTCGGTAAACATCGCCGGGCCAGGGGTGATGTTATACAGCGTCAGCGCGCCCATCATCACCGCCGTGGTGCCAGAACCCGGCACCCCCAACGTCAGCATCGGAATGAACGAGCCACAAGCCGAGGCGTTATTCGCAGCTTCCGGCGCGGCCACGCCGCGAATATCGCCCTTACCGAAACTGTCGCTGTTACCGCTGATTTTCTTCTCGGTCATGTAGGTGATGGCGCTGGCGATGGTTGCTCCGGCCCCCGGCAGCACACCGACGAAGAACCCCACCACCGACGAGCGCAGCGTGGCACCCACGCACTGCGACGCTTCCTTCATGTTAAACATCATGCGCCCGGTTTTACGCACCAGCGTCTGGCCGCTGCTGGTGCTTTCCAGCATCAGCAGAATTTCAGACACCGAGAACAGACCGATAACCACCACGATAAACTGCACGCCGTCGGACAAATGCACACTGTCGAAGGTGAAGCGATATACCCCGGTGTTGGCATCTACGCCCACCGTCGCCAGGCCCAGTCCAATCAATGCCGCCAGGAAAGACTTCAGCGGGTTTTGCGCCATCATGCTGCCGAGGCAGGCGATAGCAAATACCATCAGAGCGAAATACTCCGCCGGACCAAACGCCAGCGACCACTGCGCCAGCGCCGGAGCGAACAGAATAATGCCGAAAATGGCGATCATCGATCCCATAAACGAGCTGACGGCGGAAATCGACAACGCAACGCCGCCGCGGCCTTGCTGTGCCATCGGGTAGCCGTCGAGCGCGGTCATAATCGCCGCCGCGTCGCCGGGTACGTTCAGCAGAATTGATGAAATACGCCCGCCGTATTCACAGCCGATATACACCGTGGCGAGCAGGATCAGCGCCGATTCCGCGGGCAGATGCAGGGCGAACGCCAGCGGCAGCAAAATGGCCACGCCGTTGATCGGTCCCAGGCCGGGCAGCAGCCCAACGATGGTGCCGACGAAGCAGCCAATCAGCGCAATCACCAGGTTTTCCGGGGTCATCGCCACGGCGAACCCCTGCGAGAGATAAATCCAGGTATCCATAGGAGACTCCGTCAGTTTAACCAGGCGCCGAGCGGCAGGGTGACATCCAGCAGCCGGTCAAAGGCGAACCACAGCGTAACGCCGAGCACCACGCCAGAGATGGCCGCCGCGGGCAGTGTCGCGCCAAACAGCATGCCGATAATCGCCGTCAGAATGGCGGTTGCCAGCGGGAAGCCCAGCGATTCAAAGCCCCAGGCGTACATCAGCAGCACAATCACCATCACCAGCAGGCGCTGAAGCACCTGGCGATGCGGCCACTCCACCACATCAGGACGGCGTAGCAGCATCGACACCGAACACAGCAGCATCAGCCCGATAATGCCAAGTGGGAACGGACGCGGGCCAACCGGTTCATAGCTGTATTCGCTGTGAAGCTGCCAGGCGACCATCAGCCCGCCAAGGCAGAGCAAAAGCCAGATCCCGGCAAAAATACGATCGCTCATATGCGCCTCCGGCTTATTTCGCCAGACCAAAAGATTTGGCCTGCTCGCGGTAATCAGTGACCTGCTGCTTTACGTAGCTGTCGAGTGCTTTGCCGTTCAGGTTGAACTCAAACAGCCCGCGCAATTCGCGCTGCTTTTTAAATTCTTCGGTCTGCTGCATTGTTGCAAAGGTATCGACCCACCAGTTGTACTCGGCGTCGCTCACTTTCGGCCCGACGTAGAAACCACGAATAATTGGCCAGACCAGGTCATAACCCTGTTCTTTGGCCGTCGGCACGTCGGCTAACTGGCCCGACAGACGGTTTTCTGAGAACACCGCCAGCACGCGGATTTTGTCGCCCTGCAGGTACGGCACCATTTCACTCAGGTCACCGGACACCGCCTGCACGTGGTTGCCCATCAGCGCGGTGACCGGTTCACCGCCGCCCTCAAAGGCCACATAGCGCATCTTGTGCGGGTCGACGTTGGCTTTCTGCGCCAGCTTTGCGGCCTTCATCCAGTCCTGGCTGCCAATCGACGCGCCAGCGCCAATCACCACCTGATTCGGATCTTTTTCCATTGCCGTCAGCAGGTCTTTCAGCGTTTTCCACGGTGCATCTTTACGCACTGCGATCATCCCGTAATCGGTGCCCACGCTCGCCAGCCAGCGCACGTCATCGACGTTATAGCGCCCGAATTTCCCTTGTGAAAGGTTAAGCAGCGAGCCGCCGGAGAAGGCCACCACGGTACCCGGTTCGCCAGGGCGCTGTGCGACGATGGCGTTATAAGCCACCGCGCCCACGCCGCCAGGCATGTAGGTCACGCGCATCGGTTTTTCGATGGCGTTGGTTTCCAGCAAACTGACCTGAATCAGTTTGCAGGTGAGATCAAAACCGCCGCCGGGCTTGGCCGGAGCGATACATTCAGTGCGTCCTGGTGCTTCCACAGCCAGAGCATGTGTGCTGCCGAGAAGCAGGGCAGAGGTAACAAAGGTACGAAGGATCTGCGTTTTCATTTTTATCCTCACGCCGGGTAAACCGGATTAGTGGGTACAGGTTTTTTTCTGATTATGTGAACCGTCGTGTAGCGGTCCCGTTGCGTGATTGTTAAAACAGTAACCTTTCATTTCCCTTTCAATGCGCCACTTACTTTACAGGATGTGATATGCGTCTCTTATTAGCGGAAGATAACCGTGAGCTGGCTCACTGGCTGGAGAAGGCGCTGGTGCAGGGCGGTTTTGCCGTAGACACCGTTTGTGATGGCAAGGCTGCCGATCATCTTTTGCAAAGTGAAAAATACGCGCTGGCGGTGCTGGATATCGGCATGCCCGGTTTAGACGGGCTGGAAGTGGTGCAACGTCTGCGTAAACGTGGGCAAACCTTGCCGGTACTGCTGCTGACCGCGCGTAGCGCCGTGGCGGAGCGAGTGATTGGCCTCAATGCCGGGGCCGATGACTATCTGCCCAAGCCGTTTGAGCTGGAAGAACTTGACGCCCGACTGCGCGCCCTGCTGCGCCGTAGCGAAGGTCAGGTGCAGGAGACGCAGCAACTGGGTGACCTGACGTTTCATGACGACGGTTATTTCCTGCTGCACGGACAAACGCTGGCGCTCACGCCCCGGGAACATGCGCTACTGACGGTGCTGATGTATCGCCGCCAGCGTCCTGTTTCGCGCCAGCAGCTGTTCGAACAGGTGTTCAGCCTCAGCGACGACGTCAGCCCGGAAAGCATCGAGCTCTATATTCATCGTTTACGTAAAAAACTGCAGGACAGCAATGTGCGCATCGTGACGCTACGCGGGCTCGGCTACCTGCTGGAGCGCAGCGATGACGTGGCGTAAACCGCAGTCGCTTTTTGCTCAACTGCTACTGTTTCTCGGTTTGCCGCTGCTGTTGCTGTGGGGGCTGTCGGCGTTTAACAGCTACGTCAGCGCGCTACAGGCGGCGACGCAGGCCTATGACCGCACGCTGCTTTCCTCGGCGCGAACCATCTCCGAACGTCTTGCCGTAAACGCGGGGAAACTGGCGGTCAACGTACCGTGGGTGGTGCTCGACAGCTTCGAGCTGAACATGAATGACCGGCTGTATTACAAAGTGGTGGACCCGGCTGGAAAGGTGATTTCGGGCTATGACGATTTGCCCGCCATGCCGCCGTCGACCTCCCGCACTACGCTGTATCCGGCGCTGGCGTGGTTTTATCACACCCAGTATCGCGGGCAGCCGATCCGCGTTGCGCGCTTGCTTCAGCCAGTGAACGAAGGCGGCGTGATGGGCATGGCAGAAATCTATGTCGCAGAAACGCTGCAATCCCGGCGCTATCTGGCGCGTCAGCTGCTTTTTTCGTCGCTCACCACACAGGGGATGTTGGTTCTGCTGACGCTGGCGCTGGCGGGCTGGTTGTTGCGCCGGGTGCTGCGCCCGATGCGTCAGCTTTCGTCGATTATGGTGCGCCGCGACCCGGGGTTGCTCACGCCGTTACCAGAGCTGCTGCCGTGGTCGGAAACGCGGCTGCTGATTATCGCCTTCAACCGCTACATCGACCGCCTCCGTGGCCTGATTTCCCGCCAGGAGCGCTTCAGCGCCGATGCATCTCATCAGCTTAAAACGCCGCTGGCTATCCTCAAAACACAGGTTTCTGTGGCGCTGGCCAGCCCGCAGCCGCAGGCGTGGCGCGAAAGTTTACAGGCGATGCGTGTCACGCTGGACAACACTATTTCGCTCACTGAACGCCTGTTGCAGCTTTCCGCCGTGAAGGGCAAAGAGCAGGGTTCCCGACAGTTTGAAATCGTCGATTTGCACGATATCGTGCAGCAAAGCTGTTTTTCCCGACTGGCGCAGGCGCGCAGCAGGCAAATCGACCTCGGTTACGAGGGCGAGCAAACGGCGATGCCGGTGCAGGGCGATGCCATTCTGCTCGGTGAGCTGTACGCCAACTTACTGGATAATGCGCTGAAATATACCCCGGTTTCTGGCACGGTGACCGTCAGTCTGACCTGCGACGGGGATAGCATTATTCTGGAAATTGAGGACAGCGGTCCGGGCATTGACGATGCGCTGCAAAGCCGGGCGCTGCAACCTTTCCAGCGGCTGGATAACGTCGGCGAGACCAGCGGGGCAGGGCCCGGACTGGCGCTGGTCAACGATATCGCCCGCCTGCACCGCGCCGTCCCCGCACTGTCGCGCAGTGCGCGTTTAGGCGGACTTTGTGTCAAAGTGCGACTGCTACAGCCTAAATAATCAGTCGTGGTGACGGTTTCAGGTAGTAACTGGTTACAATCGGCTGGTCATTCCTCTTTTTAGTGCATTGATTCCTGAGCATTCAGCAGTACAATTCTGCCGTTTTGGGTATTTTTATTAATTTGTGTTTGCTGGAACGTTAAAAAATGAAAAAAGGTATTTTGTTGGGTCTGTCCGGATTGTTGTTTGTTTCCGCTGCTGCCAACGCGATTAGCGTGAGTGGTCAGGCGGGTGAACACTACACCAATCTGGGCGTCGGCTTTGGAACGGAGTCTACGGGTCTTGCCCTGAGCGGTAACTGGACCCACAGCGATAACGACGGCGATGCCGCCAATATCGGCGTGGGTCTGAACATTCCGCTGGGTCCCTTCATTGCAACCGTCGGTGGTAAAGGCGTCTACACCAACCCGAAGGATGGTGATGAAGGTTATGCCGCAGCGGTCGGTGGTGGCCTGCAATGGAAGATCGGCGACAGCTTCCGTCTGTTTGGCGAGTACTACTACTCTCCGGACTCGCTCTCCAGCGGTATCGAGAGCTACGAAGAAGCAAACGCAGGTGGTCGCTGGACTATCATGCGTCCAATCAGTATCGAAGCGGGTTACCGTTACCTGAACCTGGCGGGCAAAGATGGCAATCGCGATAACACTATCGCAGATGGCCCATACGTCGGCGTAAGCGCAGCGTTCTAATCCTCCGGCGCGGCATTTTGTCGCGCCTGTTTTCCCTTTCCCTCTTGCCTCCGCTATAGTGAATCGTCCTCTTGTTAAGGAGAAAACGATGATAAACGTGGAGATGCTGTCCACTGGCGACGAAGTGCTGCATGGTCAAATTATTGATACCAATGCGGCGTGGCTTGCCGATTACTTATTTACCCAGGGAATACCGTTAACCCGGCGCAACACCGTGGGCGATAGTCTTGATGCGCTGGTGTCCGTACTGCGAGAACGCAGTCAGCATGCCGATATTCTTATCGTCAACGGAGGCCTCGGCCCAACCAGTGACGACCTCAGCGCGCTGGCCGCCGCCACGGCAAAAGGTGAAGGGTTGGTGCTGCACGAAGAATGGCTCGCAGAGATGGAGAAATTTTTCAGCGACCGTGGGCGCATCATGGCCCCGAGCAATCGTAAACAGGCCGAAATTCCCGCCAGCGCAGAGCTTATCGATAATCCGGTCGGCACCGCCTGCGGATTCGCGCTACAGCTCAATCGCTGCCTGATGTTCTTCACGCCGGGCGTGCCGTCCGAATTTAAAGTGATGGTTGCCGACCAGATTGTGCCACGTCTGCGCGAGCGCTTTACGCTGTCGGAACCGCCGCTGTGCCTGCGTCTGACGACGTTCGGGCGTTCCGAAAGCGATTTGGCCCAGCGTCTGGACCACCTGACGCTGCCGCCAGGCGTGACCATGGGCTATCGCTCATCGATGCCGATCATTGAGCTGAAGCTGACGGGGCCGGCCTCGGAGCGTGACGCGATGCTGAAGCTGTGGCCGGAAGTGCAGAAAGTTGCGGGCGAAAGTCTGATTTTTGAAGGCACCGAAGGGCTGGCGGCGCAAATCGCGCGTACGCTGCAAGACAGTAAGCTGAGTATTACGCTCAGCGAGCAGTTCACTTCCGGACTTATTGCGTTACAGCTTGGGCGAGAATCTGCGCCGCTGCTGGCGAGTGAAGTGGTGCCGTGTCAGGAAGAAACCCTGGCTCAGACCGCGCACTGGACCGCAGAACGCCGCGTGAACCATTTTGCCGGACTGGCGCTGGCCGTTAGCGGGCTGGAACAGCATCATGTGAATTTTGCGCTTTCCACGCCGGAGGGCACGTACGCGCTACAGGTGAAATTCAGCACCTCGCGTCACAGCGTGGCGGTGCGTCAGGAAGTGTGCGCGATGATGGCGCTGAACATTGTTCGCCGCTGGCTGAACGGCAAAGACATCGCCAGCGACCACGGTTGGGTCAACGTGGTGGAGGATCTGTTTATACCCGCCTGAGGCGTCAACGCGCGCCGGATTTTCCCGGCGCGTGAATCACAGTAGCGCCTGCGCCAGCAACGTGATCGGATGTTCACACCGTTTGCTTGTGGACATCTCGATTTGCCATTTGCAGGTTTCACAGTCGGTTATCACCAGGTCGGCGCCGCTTTCTTCTATCTGGCGAAACAGCGGCGACCCTATCGCCTGCGAGGTGGTGTAGTTCTCCGTTTTAAAGCCGTAGGTTCCGGCGATTCCGCAGCACTGTGAGTCCAGCACAATCACGTCAAGTTGCGGAATGCGCCGCAGCAGTTCAAGGGTATAAATCGCCCAGCCCATTTTTTCCATGTGACACGGTGTGTGATACACCACTTTCAGCGGCATCTGGCGCAATGGCAGCGTTTTCCCTGCGTCCAGCTGTTTCCACAACCAGCGGGTGGCGAGTTCGATGTTATCGCGCACGTCGTGATTATCGATATCCAGCAGATGTGGATATTCATCGCGCAGGGTGAAGGTGCATGTCGACGAGGTGGCGATGACCGGAAGTCGTTTTTCCAGTACCGCGTTGCGCAGCGAAGCGGTGTTCACCTGCGCCTGTTTACGGGCCTTATCGATAAAGCCGTTGGCAATCAGCGGCACGCCACAGCATTTCTCTTTTTCGAGTAGCTGCACGCCGACGCCCATTGCATTCAGCACACGGATCAAATCTTTGCCGAGCTGCGGATGGTTGTAATTGACGTAGCAGCCGTGGAAAAACGCCACCTGTTCGTCGTACTGCGCCTGCTGTTTTTCCACCTGTCGATACCCGCGACGGAAGGTACCCGTGCTGTATTTCGGCAACGTGCGGCGATGGTCGATCTTTAGCGCTATATCAAGCAGTCGGCGCACCGGTTTCAGCCCGGTGGTGGCATTGACCAGCGGCGCAAAGGGCGTGGAAAGCGAGCCCATCACATCGGTGTGGCTGAGGATAGCATCCCGCAGCGTGGGTTTTTGCTGGCTGAACTGCGCCCGCGCGCGCTGAATAATATCGCCAATTCGCACGTCTGACGGGCAGGCTACTTCACAGCGTTTGCAGTTAATGCAGTATTTCAGCGCGTCGTCATACAGCGCGCCGTCTTTCAGACGCAGGCGCTCACCGTCCGGTCCGGCCTGTTTTGGGCCTGGGTAACACGGGTTCACGCGACTCACCGGGCACGCCGTGGTGCAGACGGTGCATTTGATACAGCTTTCAAAACGGGTATCGCTCATGAGCGGCCTCCGGCGAGTTCGGCAATCTGATGCGCGGCGTGCAGGGCGGTGATGGCGCTCACGCCGCCCGCGCAGCCCTGCGAAATACCCTCAAAGCCTCCGAGTACGCCACCAATGGCAAACAGATTGTTGAAGCGTTGTCCGTTGCGCTGCGGGCGCAGCGTGGCATCGACCTGCACGCCAAAGCGCTGCCACGGCTGCGGTTCAAAGAAATCGCCGTGGGTCCAGCTTTCGCGTGGCGAGGATTGCATCACATCCAGCCCGAGCACCGGTTCGATAACACCGCCGCGGCTGGCTATCAGGCCGTTGCTGAAAAAGCTGCCGCTGGCGAGTACGGCAAAGCGCGTCCGGAACGGCACGTCGCTGTGGTTTCGGGTGCTGATGGCGGAGATATTTTGGCCGTCGTGAATCACATCGGTGACGACGTCGCCCGCCAGCCACATGCCGCCGTTTTTGATGAACTGGCGTTGTAATGCCGTATGCAGCCGGATGCCTGTCACCGACGGCGGTAGCGTTGGCAGCAGCGAAACCGGGCAGGGAAGCGTTTCATTGAGCCAGCGCCAGAGGCCATCGTCATTCAAACCAAAACAGGCAGGCAGTAAAAGTCTGTTGCTCATCTGCGCGTGGGGCAGCAGGGCATCGTGCAGGCTACGCCAGTGTGCATCGTCGTCCAGCAGTCGTGCCAGATTCACCGAGCGAAATTCAGAGGCGTTATCACGTAATACGTCGAGCTGCGGGAGATCAATGTCACACACGCGGGCCTCAACGCCCATTTTCTCAAGCGAGGCCGCCACCAGAAGCGGCTGAAAATCGAGGAAGCCGCCGATGCCCACCACCGTGACGCGTTCTTCTTTATGTGGGGCCAGTGCGATATCGGACGGCGTGAGCCACGCCTGACGCAGAGTGCCGATCGGCGTGACGCGCTGATGCGGTTGGTCGACGCAGCCCTGCATGGCAATGCCGCAGTCGCGTAGCAGCGCTTCGGTCTGCTGCGCATAGTCGAGCACCTGCGTGGTGCCAATCAGGCTGTAAGGATGAGACGGTTCGCTCAGGCCCAGCGTATCCAGCGCTTCTCGTGGCGTGCGGGTGGCACAATGGGCCAGTAAATCCATCGAGCCTGACGAGAAATGCAGCCCGCTCTGGCCGCGGCTGATAATGGCGCAGCGCAGCCCTTGTCGGGTGAGCGACAATCCGCACAGCAAACCAGCCAGCCCACCGCCGATAATGACGGTATCAACGTTCATCTTGATGCTCCTTTTCCAGACCGCATAGCCCTTGCCAGACCCAACGGGTAAATTCGCTTTCGCGCAACGCATCACCCCAGGCGATGGGTTGCACGCCGCGCCAGCGCTCGTTTAAAAATTCAGAAAGTTGAGTCAGCGACTGCGCAGGGGTGGTGACCTGATAGCGATGCAATAGCGCGGCGGCGCGACAGGCGCACAATTCGCCCTGACAGGTGCCCATGCCCACGCGGGTCCGGCGGCGTAAATCGAGCAAGTTCTTCACGCCAAGATTTTCCACCGCGTACTGCACCTCCCCGGCGGTGACCGATTCGCACTCGCACACCAGGCTGCGCTTCAGGCGAGAATCACCAATCCATGCGGGGGTGCGGTCGCCATGGCGATATATCGCTGAGCCGCGTAGCGGGGCGGGCAGCGAGACAATTTTATGCAGCGTTTTCTCGGTTGGCTCCTGCGAGCCGGGCAGCGGCGTTTCAGCCGTGGTGCTGGGGGCGTTGTGATTCAGCTTGCGGCAGATAGCATCGGTTGCCATCTCCGCCATCAGCCGATAGGTCATCAGCTTGCCGCCGGTGATGGTGATAAACCCTTCCAGCCCGTCACGCACGGCGTGATCGAGCAACACAATGCCGCGACTGACGTTGCGCCCACTTGGATCATCGTCACTGGCGACCAGCGGACGCACGCCGCAGTAGGCTCGCAGAATGCGGGTGGTGGCGATGGACGGGGCCAGCTTTTCGCCCTCGCGTAGCAGAATATCCACTTCCGCTGCCGTGACCCGGTTGTCGTCGATGTCGCGATAATCAATGTGCGTGGAGGTGGTGCCAATCAGGGAAATGGTGTCGCCGGGCACCAGAATGTCGGCGTCGGCAGGTTTGCGGCAGCGGTTAATGACGCGCTGGTTGATACGGTTTTCGAAGATGAGCAATGCGCCTTTGGCCGGAAACATGCGCACGTTTAAATCGGCATATTCGGCGATGCGTTGGCCCCAGATGCCGCCTGCGTTGACCACGACCTGGGCATGTAAGTTTTCACTGGCGTGACGCGTGCGGTCCCATATTGTCACGCCGCTTACGCGCTCGCCCTGGCGAATCAGGCCGGTGACCTCACAGCCGGTACGGATGATTGCCCCGTGTTCGCGCGCATCGAGCATATTGGCCGCGGTGAGGCGGAACGGATCGACGGTACCATCGGGAACGTTGACCGCACCAATAAGATTCGGATTCACTGCTGGCTCCAGCGTTAGGGCCTGAGCTGGCGTTAACGGTCGGACGGGAATATTTGCCGCGAGGCAGGCTTCAATAAACTGATGCTGATAATCGAGGGAGTCTTCCGGCAGGGTAATGAACAGACCGTCCGTGGCTTCGATACAGTGGCGTGCAATGCGTTTCAGAATCGCGTTTTCCGCGATGCATTCCCGCGCGGATTCCGCATCCGTCACCGCGTATCGCGCGCCGCTGTGCAGCAGGCCGTGATTGCGCCCGGTGGCGCCGGTGGCGATATCATCGCGCTCAACGAGAATCACTTTCAGGCCGCGTAATGCGCAGTCCCGGGCGATCCCGGCCCCGGTGGCTCCGCCGCCGATGATAATGACGTCGGCTTCGCTGGAGGTTGAGAAACTCATGCTGATCCCTCAATGTTCGTTTTCTTCCATTTAGCCACATTGAAAATGTGGTTTGTTTGATATCGAGCATATTTGAGCATAAAACGAAAGTTAAACGTGATTCCGTGCTCATAATGGAATGTTTGTCATAAATCTGTAACATTCTGTGCGGCATTTCACAGTACCTGGGCAACACTTTACCTACCATCCAGCCGCAGATACTCACGGCGTACTGGTCACATCGGTAACGTCCGTCTGATAACGATGGCCACGGAGGCTACTATGCTCAGTATTTTCAAACCTGCCGCGCACACCGCAAGAGTGCCGGATGCGCAGATTGATTCGGACTATCGCCGCCTGCGCTGGCAAATTTTCTTCGGGATCTTTTTCGGTTACGCCGCTTACTATCTGGTGCGTAAGAACTTTGCCTTAGCCATGCCGTATCTGATTGAACAGGGATTCTCGCGGGGCGATTTGGGCTTGGCGCTGTCGGGGATTTCGATTGCCTATGGCTTCTCAAAATTCATTATGGGCTCGGTCTCTGACCGCTCGAATCCGCGCATTTTCTTACCGGCGGGTCTGATCCTTGCGGCATTGGTGATGCTGTTCATGGGCTTTGTACCGTGGGCGACATCGAGCATTGCAGTCATGTTCGTGCTGTTGTTCATTTGCGGCTGGTTCCAGGGGATGGGCTGGCCGCCGTGCGGGCGTACCATGGTTCACTGGTGGTCAAAGAAGGAGCGCGGCAGCATTGTGTCGGTGTGGAACTGTGCGCATAACGTTGGAGGTGGTCTGCCACCGCTGCTGTTCCTGCTAGGGATGGCGTGGTTTAACGACTGGCGTGCGGCGCTCTATATGCCTGCGTTTGGTGCCATTCTGGTGGCGTTGATTGCGTTCGCTCTGATGCGTGATACCCCGCAGTCCTGCGGTCTGCCGCCTGTTGAAGAGTACAAAAACGACTACCCGGACGATTACAGCGAGAAGCATGAAGAAGAGCTGACGGCGAAGCAGATTTTTATGCAGTACGTGTTACCGAACAAACTGCTGTGGTACATCGCTATTGCCAACGTGTTCGTTTATTTGCTGCGTTACGGAATTCTCGACTGGTCACCGACCTACCTGAAAGAAGTGAAGCACTTCGCACTGGATAAATCCTCCTGGGCCTACTTCCTCTATGAGTATGCGGGGATCCCCGGCACGCTGCTGTGCGGCTGGATGTCGGACAACGTGTTCCGTGGTAATCGCGGCGCAACCGGTGTGTTCTTTATGATCCTGGTGACCATTGCAACCGTCGTGTACTGGCTCAACCCGCCGGGTAATCCGGGGATAGATATGGCCTGTATGATTGTCATCGGCTTCCTGATTTACGGCCCGGTGATGTTGATTGGTCTGCATGCGCTTGAGCTGGCGCCTAAGAAAGCGGCGGGTACGGCGGCGGGCTTTACCGGGCTGTTTGGCTATCTCGGTGGTTCCGTCGCGGCCAGCGCCATTGTGGGCTATACCGTCGATTTCTTCGGCTGGGATGGTGGCTTTATGGTGATGATCGGTGGCAGCGTGCTGGCGGTGATTTTACTGCTGGTGGTGATGGTCGGTGAGAAACGTCACCACGCCGAACTGCTGGCTCGTCGTTAATGAGGATCATGATGATGAAAATAACCTTGACCCGTATCGCAACAGGATTGCTGTTGGCAGGTTTATTTGCCGGACAGGCGCTGGCGACTGACAAAATTGTCATTGCCCACCGGGGAGCAAGCGGCTATTTACCGGAGCACACTCTGCCAGCAAAAGCGATGGCCTACGCACAAGGGGCTGATTATCTTGAGCAAGATTTGGTGATGACGAAGGATGACCGCCTGGTGGTTCTGCACGATCATTATCTTGACCGGGTGACGGATGTGGCTGAGCGCTTCCCGGATCGTGCCCGTAAAGATGGACGTTATTACGCTATTGATTTCACGCTGGACGAAATTCGCTTGCTTAAATTTACCGAAGGTTTCGAGCTGGAAAATGGTAAAAAAGTGCAGGTCTATCCGGGCCGATTCCCGATGGGAAAATCCAATTTCCGCATTCATACTTTTGAAGAGGAGATTGAGTTTGTCCAGGGGCTCAACCATTCCACCGGGAAAAATATCGGTATTTACCCGGAAATCAAAGCGCCGTGGTTCCATCATCAAGAAGGGAAAGATATTGCGGCGAAGACGCTGGAAGTCCTGAAAAAATACGGTTACACCAGCAAAAGCGACAAGGTATACCTGCAATGTTTTGATGCCGCAGAGCTGAAACGCATCAGAAACGAGCTGGAACCGAAAATGGGAATGGATTTGAATCTGGTGCAGTTGATTGCATATACCGACTGGAATGAAACCCAGGTGAAGCAGCCGGACGGTCAATGGAAAAACTACAGCTATGACTGGATGTTCAAACCCGGCGCCATGAAGCAGATAGCGCAATATGCCGATGGGATAGGACCTGATTACCATATGCTGGTGGCGGAGGGGTCGACCAAGGGTAACATCAGGTTGACGGCGATGGTACAAGAGGCGCATGCCAGCAAATTGCAGGTGCATCCCTATACGGTGCGTGCCGATCAGTTGCCAGATTACGCCAGCAATGTGAATCAGCTTTACGACATGCTGTATAACCAGGCGGGGGTAGACGGGTTGTTTACTGATTTCCCGGATAAGGGTGTACAGTTTTTGAGAGAAAAACCGTAAAACAGAGAGAGTATATACCCAAGTTCATTCAAGTTGCAGGACAAAACGCCTGAAGCGTTTTGAACAGCGCTTGCGCTGGCCCCGAAGGGGCGAGGCCATAGGCCGAGTAACGCGGCAACGGAGCGACAAATTCGTCTGGAACGAATTTGACCAGCCAAAGGCTGGCCTCTGGTGAGAGACAGGATGTCTCTCATAAGTCCCGATGAGCTTACTCTGGTAAGTGATTCGGGTGGAGCGAGGGTAGCCAACACCGCTGCAGCTTGAATGGCGACGGGTATATTGTTGCGTAATGCCAGTCACTTAAGATGGCTGGCATTGATTTCTATACCCAAAATAATTCGAGTTGCACTGAACAGACTATAAAATATCCAGTGCTAATATAATCTTATCTGCTGCGTTATTACTGGCACGCAGAATACAGTATTCTCTATGATCAGTAACGACACGGAAGGTGTATTGTAAAGAGATTTTACTTGTATTTCTGACTGTCTCGCGGAAAGTCCCATCGGTAAACATTATATTGCACACATTAGCTATGCAAATGAATTTAATTTCACCTGAGCTACTGATGAAAAAGTTATTAGATGTCCGGGCATTGTCAAGACTCACCAGATTTATGTGCCATGGTTCCCCACGATCACATTTCCACTCAGGAATTGAATTGTATACATCAATAAATATTGCCTGATGTAAAAAAGTAGAGATGGCTCTGATTTTCTCCTGAATCCACTGGTGACCCGGAGTTGATGTGGCACGAATGAGATTGTGATAACTGGCTTCTTTATTTCCTGGGACGCTTATTAATACATTATCGATATAATAATTCATCCTCGGTAAATCAGCATACATAGTGGAATCATTAAAGTTGTATCCAGGCATGGAAAGACATTCATCCATGTACTGAGTGACGCTATTAATCATCTTTCTCCTGGTATCGGCATTAATCTCTGAAGTGAGATTATAATGCCCCTTCAGGAGCTTTGGTGCAGGTTTAACCACAGGAGTTACAACATGACGTCTCGGAGAAAAAACACTCATTACCACAATCAATATTCCTTGATATTACTAATAGATAACCAGAAGGTGTAAATTTTCAGGGAGTATTAAGTAAATAATTAACGCTGGCAAATAAATAATAAATTCAGGGAAAAGTATAATAAATTTTGTTTTTATTATCATGAGGTTATGCAGGAGGGCTTTATGCCTGTCATACTTCACGCTGCATCTTTGTTGGCTGCTCTTACTCGTCCGAATCACTTACCTGAGTAAGCTTATCGGGACTTGCTCGCTTGCCGCCGCGATGCAACTCAGATTATTTGGGGTATATGATAAGATTAAGAACGAGCGATAAATCCGCCGCATTATATTTCGATTTCGATGTCGCCTTTGGCTTTACAGCAGCACGGCAGAATTTCCCCGTGCTGAATAAACGCCAGCGGCTCGGTCAGCCAGTCAACCTGACCGGACACCAGACGGCAACGGCAGGAGCCGCAATAGCCTTCCCGACATTGAAACTCTACCGCCACGTTGTGCGACTCTAGCGCCACCAATAACGAAGGATGTTCTTCCTGGCACAACAGTTGTGTGCCAGTCAGACGAAGGGTTACGCGGCTCATCAGAGCTGGAAGTTGCTCAGGTCGTCGGCATCCACATTGGAGTCGATTTGACCGACCAGATAAGAGCTGACTTCAACTTCCTGCGGCGCAACCTGGACGTTATCGGATACCAGCCAGGTGTTGATCCACGGGATAGGGTTGGAGCGGGTCTTAAACGGCATATCAAGCCCAACCGCCTGCATGCGGATGTTGGTGATGTATTCGATGTACTGCCACAGAATGTCTTTGTTCAGGCCGATCATCGAGCCGTCACGGAACAGATATTCTGCCCACTCTTTTTCCTGCTGGGCCGCCAGCACGAACAGGTCATAACACTCTTGTTTGCACTCTTCAGCAATCAGGGCCATTTCCGGGTCGTCCTGGCCTGAACGCAGCAGGTTCAGCATGTGCTGAGTGCCGGTCAGGTGCAGGGCTTCATCACGCGCAATCAAGCGGATGATTTTGGCGTTGCCTTCCATCAGCTTACGTTCTGCGAACGCGAAGGAGCAGGCAAAGCTGACGTAGAAGCGGATAGCTTCCAGCGCGTTGACGCTCATCAGACACAGATACAGTTTTTTCTTCAGCTCGTGCAGGTTAACGGTCACTGTCTTGCCGTTCACGTTATGCGTGCCTTCGCCCAGCAGATGCCAGTAACTGGTCAGCTCAATCAGGGAATCGTAGTAGTGGGAAATCCCTTCGGCACGTTTCTGAATCTGCTCGTTGGTGACGATATCATCGAACACGGTCGCCGGATCGTTGACGATGTTACGGATGATATGGGTGTATGAACGCGAGTGGATGGTTTCAGAGAACGCCCACGTTTCGACCCAGGTTTCCAGTTCAGGAATAGAGATCAGCGGCAGCAGCGCCACGTTCGGGCTACGGCCCTGAATGGAATCCAGCAGCGTCTGGTACTTCAGGTTGCTGATGAAAATATGCTTTTCATGGTCTGGCAGCGCCTGGTAGTCAATACGATCGCGCGATACGTCGACTTCTTCCGGGCGCCAGAAGAAGGAGAGTTGCTTTTCAATCAGCTTTTCGAAGATGTCATATTTTTGCTGATCGTAGCGTGCCACGTTGACCGGCTGGCCGAAAAACATGGGCTCCAGCAGCTGGTTATTTTTCGTCTGTGAAAAGGTGGTATAAGCCATGAATGAGTCCTGTTGAGATTTTATTGCCCGGTGATGCGTTGTTGGCCGGGCCGTCAAAATCGTAGGCCGGGTAAGCGAAGCGCTACCCGGCAAATAGCTTAGATTTTACATGCGCCGCTTTCGCAGCCATCGTCCTGGATGGACGGTGCCATATCGTCCTGGGCATCTTCTGCGCCATCACGGGTGTTGTGATAGTACAGGGTTTTCACGCCAAATTTATAGGCATTGAGCAGGTCTTTGAGCAGTTGCTGCATCGGCACTTTACCCGACGGGAAACGCGTCGGGTCATAGTTGGTGTTTGCCGAAATCGACTGGTCGATAAACTTCTGCATGATTCCCACTAATTGCAGATACCCGTCGTTGTTCGGCATTTCCCACAGCAGCTCGTAGCTGTTCTGCAGTTTTTCGTAATCCGGCACAACCTGGCGCAGGATCCCGTCTTTCGACGCTTTGATGCTGACATGACCGCGCGGCGGTTCGATGCCGTTGGTGGCGTTAGAGATCTGCGAAGAGGTCTCAGACGGCATCAGGGCAGACAGCGTGGAGTTACGCAGGCCGTGGGTTTTGATCGACTCACGCAGACCATCCCAGTCGTAGTGCAGCGGCTCGTTAACGATAGCATCCAGGTCTTTCTTGTAGGTGTCGATCGGCAGAATGCCTTTCGCGTAGGTGGTTTCGTTGAACCACGGGCACGCGCCTTGCTCTTTCGCCAGTTCGTTGGACGCTTTCAGCAGGTAGTACTGAATGGCTTCAAACGTTTTGTGGGTCAGGTTGTTGCCGCTGCCGTCGGAGTAGCGTTTACCGTTTTTCGCCAGGTAGTAAGCGAAGTTGATAACGCCAATGCCGAGGGTACGACGGCCCATTGCGCCACGTTTTGCCGCCAGAATTGGGTAGTCCTGATAATCGAGCAGGGCATCCAGCGCACGAACCGCCAGAATTGCCAGCTCTTCCAGAGAGTCCAGGCTGTCAATCGCGCCAAGGTTGAATGCAGACAGGGTACACAGGGCAATTTCACCGTTTTCGTCGTTTACATCGTCCAGCGGTTTGGTCGGCAGGGCGATTTCCAGGCACAGGTTAGACTGGCGCACCGGGGCAATAGCCGGATCGAACGGGCTGTGGGTGTTGCAGTGGTCAACGTTCTGGATGTAGATGCGGCCGGTAGAGGCGCGTTCCTGCATCACCAGAGAAAACAGTTCAACCGCTTTGATGCGCTGCTTGCGGATGCTGATGTCTTTTTCGTATTTCACATACAGACGCTCAAACTCGTCCTGATTGGCGAAGAACGCGTCATACAGGCCTGGGACGTCGGACGGGCTGAACAGAGTGATGTCTTCACCTCTCAGCAGACGGGTGTACATCAGTTTGTTGATCTGTACGCCGTAGTCCATGTGACGCACGCGGTTCGCTTCGGTACCGCGGTTGTTTTTCAGCACCAGCAGGCTTTCAACTTCCAGATGCCACATTGGGTAGAACAGTGTAGCTGCACCGCCACGCACGCCGCCCTGAGAACAGGATTTCACGGCGGTCTGGAAGTGCTTGTAGAACGGGATACAGCCGGTGTGGAACGCTTCACCGCCACGAATTGGGCTGCCCAGCGCACGGATGCGACCGGCGTTGATACCAATCCCGGCGCGCTGAGAAACGTATTTCACGATGGCGCTGGAAGTGGCGTTGATGGAGTCGAGGCTGTCGCCGCACTCGATAAGCACGCAAGAGCTGAACTGACGCGTCGGGGTACGCACGCCGGACATGATTGGCGTCGGCAGTGAAATCTTGAAGGTGGAGACGGCGTCATAAAAACGCTTCACGTAGTCCAGACGCGTTTCACGCGGATAGTTAGAAAATAGACACGCGGCAACCAGAATGTAGAGGAACTGGGCGCTTTCATAGATTTCGCCCGTTACGCGGTTCTGAACCAGGTATTTCCCTTCCAGCTGCTTCACGGCGGCGTAGGAGAAGTTCATGTCGCGCCAGTGGTCGATAAAACCGTCCATCTGCTTGAACTCTTCTTCCGTGTAGTCTTCCAGCAGATGACTGTCGTATTTACCCAGCTCAACCATGTTGACGACGTGGGTGTACAGCGCAGGCGGTTCAAACTGGCCGTACGCTTTCTTACGCAGATGGAAAATCGCCAGGCGCGCGGCAAGGTACTGATAATCAGGAGCATCACGGGAGATCAGATCCGCAGCGGCCTTGATGATGGTCTCATGGATGTCGGCAGTTTTGATGCCGTCATAGAACTGGATGTGAGAGCGCAGTTCAACCTGAGAAATGGAAACGTTGTTCAGCCCTTCGGCCGCCCAGTCCAGCACGCGATGAATTTTATCGAGATTGATTTGCTCAGTCTCGCCATCACGCTTAGTCACCATCAGACGCTGATTCATGTGCTTTTTTACCTGTCCGTGAAATGGAAAAATACCCCCCGTTTATCCACAAAATGCCGTTGTGGCTAACTCTGTGGATAAATACTATATGTAGGGGTTATGCGATAAGATTAACGCTATATGGTGAGTATTCTAGTAAGGATTCATTTGAGTACAAGGGTTGATTTTGACGTTAATTTAAGGTTGCAAAAGGGTAGCGGAGGCTAAGTCCACGGATTGTAAGGCCTGGCGACATTGTCAATATTTGAAGAAAAAAAATAGAAATTTGATCGAGTGCTGATTTCTTCAACGAGAAGGTGAATTGCGCAACAGAACGCTGCGCAATCTTTATAAGAATAAGCTATGACGTTAGTCGTTTTTTGCCGTTGTATGCAACATGTAATTAACATCAACACCCGGTGCGAGCTTAAAGTGATTCGTAACCGGATTATAGTGCAGGCCGATGATATGACGTTCCTGCAGGCAGGTTTGGTCGACCCAGCTCAGCAGCTCGGCGGGCTTGATGAACTTCTTCACGTCATGCGTGCCTTTTGGCACCATGTTTAAGACATATTCTGCACCCACAACGGCCATCAGCCACGCTTTGCCGTTGCGGTTGATGGTGGAGAAAAAGACCTGACCGCCGGGCTTCACTAGCTTCGCACAGGCATTCACCACGGACTGTGGGTCCGGTACGTGTTCGAGCATTTCCATGCAGGTCACGACGTCGTATTGCTGTGCATGTTTCGCCGCGTGGTCTTCCACGGTTTCCTGAATGTAATCCACCTGAATGCCGGTTTCCAGCGCATGCAAACGTGCGACCTGCAACGGTTCAAACCCCATATCCAGCCCGGTAACGGTGGCACCTTCACGCGCCATGCTTTCGGCGAGGATCCCACCGCCGCAGCCGACATCCAGCACTTTCTTGCCAAACAACCCGCCTGAATGGTTGCTGATGTAGCCCAGACGCAGCGGATTAATGCGGTGCAGTGGTTTAAATTCCCCTTCCAGGTCCCACCAGCGTGAGGCGACGGCTTCGAATTTCGCAATTTCGTCGTGATCGACGTTAGCCACCGGATGTTTTTCGGCATTCATGGGTACATTGACTCCTTTTCTTATCAGGTCTGTGAGTATATCAGCACCCCGGCGCGAATAAAGCGCCGTGCTGGTACATAGGTTTACCTCAATCACGTCGGCTGTGTTATAATTTGCGACCTTTGAATCCGGGAAACAGTAGAGGGATAGCGGTTAGATGAGCGACCTTGCGAGAGAAATTACACCGGTCAACATTGAGGAAGAGCTTAAGCGCTCATATCTGGATTACGCGATGTCCGTTATTGTCGGCCGCGCACTGCCAGATGTCCGAGATGGACTCAAGCCGGTACACCGTCGCGTACTTTACGCCATGAATGTATTGGGCAATGACTGGAATAAAGCCTACAAAAAATCTGCCCGCGTCGTGGGTGACGTCATCGGTAAATACCACCCTCATGGTGATACCGCCGTTTACGACACCATCGTCCGTATGGCGCAACCATTCTCCCTGCGTTACATGCTGGTCGACGGCCAAGGTAACTTCGGTTCAGTAGACGGCGACTCCGCCGCAGCGATGCGTTATACGGAAATCCGTATGTCGAAAATCGCCCATGAACTGATGGCCGACCTGGAAAAAGACACCGTTGATTTCGTCGATAACTACGACGGCACCGAACGTATTCCAGACGTTATGCCAACTAAGATCCCGAACCTGTTAGTTAACGGTTCGTCCGGTATCGCGGTGGGTATGGCAACGAACATTCCGCCACATAACATTACCGAAGTCATTAATGGCTGCCTGGCTTACATCGATGATGAAGACATCACCGTCGAGGGGCTGATGGAACACATCCCAGGGCCTGACTTCCCGACTGCAGCTATCATCAATGGCCGTCGTGGCATTGAAGAAGCCTATCGTACCGGTCGCGGTAAAATCTATATTCGCGCCCGTGCGGAAGTCGAAGCTGACGCCAAAACGGGCCGTGAAACCATCATCGTGCACGAAATTCCTTATCAGGTGAACAAAGCTCGCCTGATCGAGAAAATCGCCGAGCTGGTGAAAGACAAACGCGTTGAAGGTATCAGCGCGCTGCGTGACGAGTCTGATAAAGACGGTATGCGCATCGTGATTGAAATCAAACGTGACGCGGTGGGTGAAGTGGTGCTGAACAACCTCTACTCCCAGACTCAGCTGCAGACCTCTTTCGGTATCAACATGGTTGCTCTGCACCATGGCCAGCCGAAGATCATGAACCTGAAAGACATTCTTTCCGCGTTTGTGCGTCACCGCCGCGAAGTCGTGACCCGTCGTACCATCTTCGAATTGCGTAAAGCACGCGATCGTGCGCACATCCTTGAAGCGCTGGCTATCGCGCTGGCCAACATCGAACCGATCATTGAAATGATCCGTCGTGCGCCAACGCCTGCCGAAGCGAAAGCGGCGCTGATTGCACAGCCGTGGGCGCTGGGCAACGTTTCTGCGATGCTGGAACGTGCGGGCGATGACGCTGCGCGTCCGGAGTGGCTGGAGCCACAGTTCGGTATTCACGACGGTAAATATTTCCTGACCGAACAGCAGGCTCAGGCGATTCTGGATCTGCGTCTGCAGAAACTGACCGGCCTGGAGCATGAAAAACTGCTCGACGAGTATAAAGAGCTGTTGGAACAGATCGCGGAACTGCTGCATATTCTGGGCAGCGCTGACCGTCTGATGGAAGTGATTCGCGAAGAGCTGGAACTTGTTCGCGAGCAGTTCGGCGACCAGCGTCGTACCGAAATCACGGCCAATACCGCAGACATCAACATCGAAGACCTGATCAACCAGGAAGACGTTGTTGTGACCCTGTCTCACCAGGGCTACGTGAAATATCAGCCGCTGACCGATTACGAAGCTCAGCGTCGCGGGGGCAAAGGTAAATCAGCTGCCCGTATTAAAGAAGAAGACTTTATCGACCGCCTGCTGGTCGCCAACACCCATGACACCATTCTGCTGTTCTCCAGCCGTGGTCGTCTGTACTGGATGAAGGTTTATCAGCTGCCAGAAGCGAGCCGTGGTGCGCGTGGACGTCCAATCGTCAACCTGCTGCCGCTGGAAGCGAACGAACGTATCACCGCCATTCTGCCGGTGCGTGAATACGAAGAGGGCGTTAACGTCTTCATGGCTACCGCCAGCGGTACCGTCAAGAAAACGGCGCTGACCGAGTTCAGCCGTCCGCGTTCTGCCGGTATCATTGCGGTGAACCTGAAAGAAGACGATGAGCTGATTGGCGTTGACCTGACCAACGGTAACGATGAAGCGATGCTGTTCTCTGCTGCCGGTAAAGTGGTGCGCTTTAAAGAGGGTGCAGTGCGTGCCATGGGCCGTACGGCGACGGGTGTTCGCGGTATCAAACTGGCCGGTGAAGACAAAGTCGTATCGCTGATTATCCCACGTGGTGAAGGGGCGGTTCTGACCGTGACCCAGAACGGCTACGGTAAGCGTACTTCTGAAACCGAATACCCAACTAAGTCTCGCGGCACGCAGGGCGTTATCTCGATCAAAGTGACCGAGCGTAATGGTTCGGTGGTAGGCGCCGTACAGGTTGTGGATAGCGACCAGATAATGATGATAACCGATGCCGGTACGCTGGTGCGTACACGCGTTTCGGAAGTCAGCGTGGTTGGCCGTAACACCCAGGGCGTTATCCTCATCCGCACCGCGGAAGATGAAAACGTAGTGGGTCTGCAGCGTGTTGCTGAACCGGTTGACGAAGAAGAACTCGACGCTATCGACGGCAGCGTTGCCGAAGGTGACGATGAAATCGCTCCGGAAGTGGAATCTGACGACGATGTAGCCGATGACGCAGACGAGTAATTGTCTGAAATAATCGCCTGAAGTCAGTGAAAAGGGCCAGTGAAAACTGGCCCTTTTTCTTTGAACGTTGCGAGGGTAGAGATTTACCGCTACCTTAATCCCATCTTTTTGCATGTACACGGCCAAACGTTGAAATACCTCGTCTCTTTTCGCACGACTCTGAAAGTCTCCCGCTATCTTTTCCGGGCGCTGGCGCTGTTGCTCTGGCTGCTGATTGCCTTTGTCTCGGCGTTCTACATTGTGAATTCGCTGCACACCAAAGAGGCGGAGATACGTCAGGAATTTAACCTCAGCTACGATCAGGCCCAGCGCTACATTCAGCGCACGTCAGACGTGATGAAAGAGCTGAAGTACATTGCGGAAAATCGACTGAGTGTGGAAAACGGCGTGATGTCCTCACGCACGGCGAAAGACGATACCGAAGTACCCGAATTTGAGCCGCTGTTCCAGGATTCCGACTGCGGTGCACTGAGCAACACCTGGCGCGGCTCGCTTGAGTCGCTGGCATGGTTTATGCGCTACTGGCGCGACAATTTCTCTGCGGCTTACGATCTCAATCGCGTGTTCCTGATTGGCAGCGACAATCTCTGTATGGCGAACTTTGGCCTGCGCGATATGCCGATGGAACATGAGCAGGCGCTGAAAATCCTGCATGAGCGGATCATGAAATACCGCAATGCGCCGCAGGATGAGCGCGGCAATAACCTGTTCTGGATTAGCCAGGGCCCGCGTCCGGGCGTGGGCTACTTCTATGCGCTGACGCCGGTGTATCTCGCCAACCGCCTACAGGCACTGCTCGGCATAGAACAAACCATCCGCATGGAAAACTTCTTCACGCCGGGCAGTATGCCAATGGGCGTGACCATTCTGGATGAAAGCGGCCAGCCGTTGATTTCTCTCACCGGCGGCGATAGCAAACTGAAAATCGACCCGCACTGGATGCAGGAGCGTGCCTGGTTTGGCTACACGTCAGGCTTCCGCGAGCTGGTGCTGAAGAAAAGCCTGCCGCCGTCCTCGCTGAGCATTGTCTACTCGGTGCCGGTGGATTTGGTTCTCGAGCGGATAAGAATGCTTATCCTCAATGCCTTACTGCTGAATATTCTGACCGGCGTGGCGCTGTTTACCCTGGCGCGAATGTACGAACGCCGGATTTTCCTGCCTGCCGAAGCCGATGCACAGCGCCTGGAGGAGCACGAGCAGTTCAACCGTAAAATTGTGGCCTCTGCCCCGGTCGGGATCTGTATTTTGCGCACCCAGGACGGGACCAACATCCTGAGTAACGAGCTGGCGCATAATTACCTGAATATGTTGACCCACGAAGACCGACAGCGGTTGACGCAGATTATCTGTGGCCAGCAGGTCAACTTTGTTGATGTGCTCACCAGCAACAATACCAATCTGCAAATCAGCTTTGTCCATTCCCGCTATCGCAATGAAAATGTGGCGATTTGTGTCCTGGTGGACGTGTCGTCGCGTGTGAAGATGGAAGAGTCGTTGCAGGAAATGGCGCAGGCCGCCGAGCAGGCGAGCCAGTCGAAATCCATGTTCCTTGCCACCGTCAGCCACGAGTTGCGCACCCCGCTGTACGGCATAATCGGTAACCTCGACCTGCTGCAAACGAAAGAGCTGCCGAAGGGCGTCGACCGACTGGTCACGGCGATGAATAACTCCTCCAGCCTGCTGCTGAAAATCATCAGCGATATTCTCGATTTCTCGAAGATTGAGTCGGAGCAGCTGAAAATCGAACCGCGCGAGTTTTCTCCGCGCGAGGTGATGAGCCACATCACCGCCAACTATCTGCCGCTGGTGGTGCGTAAACAGCTTGGGCTGTACTGCTTCGTTGAACCGGATGTGCCGCAGCAGCTGGCGGGTGACCCAATGCGTTTGCAGCAGGTGATTTCCAACCTGCTGAGCAATGCGATTAAGTTCACCGACGTCGGCTGCATTATTCTGCATCTGCGCCGCGATGAGGACTATCTCAGCATTAGCGTGCGTGATACCGGGGTGGGTATTCCGGCGAAAGAAGTGGTCCGTCTGTTTGACCCGTTCTTCCAGGTCGGCACCGGTGTGCAGCGTAATTTCCAGGGAACCGGGCTGGGGCTGGCGATTTGTGAGAAGCTCATCAACATGATGGACGGCGACATTTCGGTGGATACCGAACCGGGCATGGGCAGCCAGTTCACCATTCGTATTCCACTGTATGGTGCGCAAAACCTGAATCCTGCCGCCATTGATGGCCTGTCCGGCAAGCGCTGCTGGCTGGCGGTGCGTAATGCATCGCTGTCGCAGTTTATCGAATCCCTGCTGTCGCGCCACGGCGTGGAAGTGATGCGCTATGAGGGCCAGACGCCACAGGCTGACGATATGCTGATTTCCGACGACGAACTGGCCCAGCCGTGGGCCGGGCGTGGGGCGATTATATTCTGCCGTCGCCATATCGGTATTCCGCTGGAACGTGCGCCGGGCGAGTGGATCCACAGCGTGGCATCACCGCATGAACTGCTGACGCTGCTGGGCCGAATTTACAGTATTGACGTCGAAACCGCTGACAACGGGGGAGCGTTGGCTTTGGCGGAAAACACCGCTGAAGCCAACGATGACATGATGATTCTGGTCGTCGACGATCATCCTATCAACCGCCGGCTACTGGCCGACCAGCTCGGATCCCTTGGCTATCAGTGCAAAACCGCCAATGACGGCGTTGATGCGCTGAATGTGCTCAGCAAAAACCATATCGATATCGTACTCAGCGACGTCAACATGCCAAATATGGACGGTTATCGTCTCACGCAGCGAATCCGTCAGCTGGGCTTAACGCTGCCGGTTGTGGGCGTGACGGCGAATGCGCTGGCGGAAGAGAAGCAGCGTTGTCTGGAATCAGGTATGGATAGCTGTCTGTCGAAACCGGTAACGCTGGATGTGATCAAGCAGACGCTGGCGGTCTATGCAGCACGGGTCAGAAAGGCAAGAAAGTAGAGTAGGGAGTAAGATTCCCCCGGTGGGCACCGGGGGATGAACAGCTTAGTCTTTGTCGACCGCGCTCAGCGTGACGGAAGACAGATAGTTCAGCAGGGCGATATCGTTTTCCACGCCCAGTTTCATCATCGCCGACTTCTTCTGGCTACTGATGGTTTTGATGCTGCGGTTCAATTTCTTAGCAATTTCGGTAACCAGGAAACCTTCTGCGAACAGACGCAGCACTTCACTTTCTTTCGGTGACAGACGTTTGTCGCCGTAACCGCCCGCGCTGATTTTTTCCAGCAGGCGAGAAACGCTTTCCGGGGTAAATTTCTTCCCTTTCTGCAGCGCCGCGAGGGCTTTCGGCAGATCGGTTGGTGCACCCTGTTTCAGGACAATCCCTTCAATATCCAGATCCAGAACGGCACTCAGAATGGCTGGGTTATTGTTCATGGTCAGAACAATAATCGAAATAGCCGGGAAATGACGTTTGATGTATTTGATAAGCGTAATGCCATCACCGTATTTGTCTCCAGGCATGGAGAGATCGGTAATCAGCACATGGGCGTCAAGTTTTGGCAGATTATTGATAAGCGCAGTGGAGTCTTCAAATTCGCCGACGACATTCACCCACTCGATTTGCTCAAGTGATTTGCGAATACCGAACAGTACAATCGGGTGATCATCGGCAATAATAACGTTCATATTGTTCATGTATTAGGCTACCTTGCTACATCAAGCTTTTGACGTAGGCGTCAATGTCGCTGATATATTTTTCTGTGCCGGGTGCATCCTTCTCACGAATGAGATGCTCCAGCGTTTCACATAACTGCTTGCCGGGTACCAGATTGAGCATGGCAAACACCCCTTTCAGGCGGTGAGCTGTCTGTGCCAGCGCAGCAAAGTCAGCTGTCGCTGACTCAGTATACAACCTCTTAACATCTTCCGGTACCGTATCAACAAACAGCGCATAATAACCGCTGGCATGGAGCTCGGCGTTTTCATTTACACCCGCGGGTGTTCCCAGCAACTCTCCCTGTGCCAGCTGTTCTTCTATCAGCTGTAGCACTGCTTCTTGCATGGCATTACTGATATTGAAGTTGACCCGTAGCTGACCTGGACCAATCTTACGAATACCGACCTCATCATCGCTTAAAAGCAAGCCAGGCGCAGTAAGATTAGACGGATTATCAGTTAAAAACAGATCATATTCTTGACTTGTCAGGCGCTCATCCGGGGAAATGCAGCTCGCGCCCCAGTTTTCCAGCTGTCGAACGACCACGCTTCGCACTTCGTTGGACGTAATATCAAGCATTGCAATGACGTCGTCGAGTAGCTTCTCTTGCGATTCGGTTTCTTCTTCACGCGGCGCCATTTTGACGTGCAGTGAGTAACGCGTGCCCAGCGATTCCCTGGCTTTAATATTCAGATGGCCGCCAAGTTTACGCGCCAGCTGATCGCACAGCCAGAAGGTGAGGGCGTTGGCTTTACCGAATCGGTCTTCCTGAGTGTCGTTCAGGAACGGGAAGTGAAGATTGTCGATTTCACTGTTCGAGACGCCGTTGCCGGTATCCAGAATACGGAAGGTGAGTCTGTCTTGCGCGGATTCATCTTTCCCGACTTCAAGCGTCACTTTACCGATTTGAGTGGTTGTGACCGCGTACTGGATAAGCAGCAGCAGGATCCGCTTGAGCGCTTCGCGATCGCCATGACGCTGTTCGCTGGCCGCCAGAGGGTTGTTGATCAGCAGCTGCAGGCCTTTACGCTTAATCACCGGTAAAACTTCCGGCACCACTTCGTCGATCAAATCCTGAATCGAGAACAGTGCGGATTGTCCTTTCCAGCCTTCACCTTCCAGCATATTCGCCAGTTGGATCTCATCGACCAGACGCACCACCGTATCGGCATGCTGAGCGAGTTTCTGAGTTTCATCACCCTTCAGTGCTGCGGCGTCTTCGGCCAGCGATTTTACCGGCTGCTTCAACGCTTCGCCAATGTTCTGCATAAAGGCGATGCGGCCCTGCTGGTTTTTCTCATACAGACGCTGGGCCTGTTTAAGCTTTTTGTTCACCAGCACTTCTTTATCCTGGTCGCGAATAATGAAGATTTGCGTGCGCGGAGCCACCTGGCTGCGGAACTGACGAATTTCGTACAGTTCGTTATTGATAGTTGCCTGGATGACGCCCTGGTGCTGATCGGCCATGCTGGTGATATTTTGCAGATTCAGATGCGGCAACAGGTGATCGGCAATTTTGTTGCTGATAACCGTGCGATTGGTCTCCTGGTCATGCACCAGCAGCCCCAGCGGCAGCACCGAAACAATCTCTTCATTAATAGCTTTCAATACCCGCAGCTCATTGTTGGCAGCGCCTGGAGTGGCGTTTTCCGTCTGACGGCGGCCGGAATAATGACGGAAGGTGTTATAGCCATACAGCGCCAGCGCCAGCAGGCCGATGTTCAACAGCAGCGGTAGCAAAATGTTTTGTAAGGTATCGAGCAGCAGCGTACCGAACGGCACTTGCCACACCAGGCGCATGCCGGTGGAATTGATCGACGAGGCAATCTCAATGCGCGAACTGTTGAAATTGATGCTCACGCTGTCAGCGGCTTCTTTATCCTGACTGCGCAGGTTTTTCTGTTTAGGGTCCGGCTCAAGGCGGAAGCTGTCCAGCGTCATGCCCGGAGGGATAAGATCGTTAATCGGTAAATCGAAAGCCACGACGGTCGCCAGATGGCCCGGCTGGTTGAAGGTCGTACGCAGGGTAAAGTAGTGACCGTTCTGCCAGGCGAGGCGGCGCAGAGCCGAGAAAGTTTCGCGTTCATCCAGCGTATTGGCCTGCTGAAGCATTTCTGCGCGGCGTGAATCAACAATGCTGCCAACCGTAGACTCTTTAAAACCGGCGGACAGATCTTTCAGCGGCAGGGTTGAAATGAGGATCAGGCTGTTATCCTGGCCGTTGAGGTAGTACATCGACCATGGAACGGTTTCAGCACCCCAAAGCGTATCGAGGTAGTTCGACATTTTTTGCGTCATGTCGAGGGTGGCACCGTCGTGGGAGCCGAAAATCAGCGCTTCAGTTTTACGGCGAGGTTTCTCGAGATAATACACGTCCTGCTTCAGGCGGGTTTCCTGAAGGCCATCGGCACCAGAGGTTGCCGTCGCGGACGCAGCGATGTTGTCATAAATCTGCCAGGTGGCGTAGCGCCAGGTATCGATGCGTTTATGGATGGAATGTGTCATATCGACAATCTGATAGCTTTTATCCTTCAGCCAGGTATTCACCGCACTCTGGGTAATCACGCCCATCGTCACCAGCAGCACGACAATCAGCAGCAGAAAGAAACGGTTAATGCTCCCTGGAATCAGAGAAAACTTGTTGGAGATAGTCGGGTCGGAATGACTCATTCGTGTGTGTAATCCATGATGACTGCACCAAATAAAATGCGTTGAAAGCGGGTCTGCTGCCTTTGGTGAAAACCTGTTGCCGGCTTTCTACTGGGTTTAGTCAGGGCAACTCCAGCAGGCAGTATAAAGGGTAATGCGTCAATTTCCACATTCTCAGGCCGGTTGTTGACTTTGTGAACAATCTGCACAGTTGTCTCACAGAGATGTACATAGTTACATTTTCTGTACAAATATTTACGCTGAGATCTATAAGAATAGCACTAAATAACAAGAGATTATTTAACCAGTAGCACCTAAGGGGAATTTTTCCAGCGGGGTTGATTACTTAATAGTCGTTATGATTTCGAGTGGGTAGCACATGGCTATTAATTTGCGTAAAGAAAGGTAAAAAAAAACCGGATGCGAAGCACCCGGTAGAAATATGAGTAAACAGACATTCAGAACTGAATGACGGTAATAAATAAAGTTAATGATGATAGCGTTGATTATTTTAGAGATCGTTGATGAATTTGTTTTGTCATTCAGTGCTATACGTAAAATGACTAGGATTGATTTGATTTTATTGGGTTTTTTAATATTTTTGATTTTTGGTGCTATATTTTTTAGCTTTTCGTGGCATGAAAAAGTTCCGTGACATTTACATATTGAAACATCTCGTGGGTAATTTGAAACACCTTAAAAGTTCTCGTATCATTTTCTTGTTGGATATTTCTGGATTTTGCAGCACAATGGGTTTGCCGACTGATTAGAGGGTTAATCAGTAAGCAGTGGCATAAAAAAGGCATATAACAGAGGGTTAATAAAATGAAAGTTAAAGTACTGTCCCTCCTGGTACCAGCACTGCTGGTAGCGGGTACCGCGAATGCGGCTGAAATTTATAACAAAGACGGCAACAAATTAGATCTGTACGGTAAAGTAGACGGCCTGCACTATTTCTCCGATGACAAGGGTCTGGATGGCGATCAGTCCTACATCCGTATGGGCTTCAAAGGCGAAACTCAGGTTAACGACCAGATCACCGGTTACGGCCAGTGGGAATACAACGTTCAGGCGAACAACACCGAAGGTTCTGCTGATCAGGCATGGACTCGTGTCGGCTTCGCGGGTATTCGTGTTAAAGATGCCGGTTCTTTCGACTACGGTCGTAACTACGGCGTTGTTTATGACGTAACTTCCTGGACTGACGTCCTGCCAGAATTCGGCGGCGACACCTACGGTGCTGACAACTTCATGCAGCAGCGTGGTAACGGCTACGCGACTTACCGTAACACCGACTTCTTCGGCCTGGTTGACGGTCTGAACTTTGCTCTGCAGTATCAGGGTAAAAACGGTAGCGTAAGCGGCGAAGATTCCACCAACAACGGTCGTGGATACCAGAAACAGAACGGCGAAGGCTTCGGCACCTCCGTGACTTATGACATCTGGGAAGGCATCAGCGCTGGTTTCGCGTACTCCAACTCCAAGCGTACAACCGACCAGAACAACTCCATCTACAACATCGATGGTGATAACGACGCAAATGGCAATCCAAATATCTACCGTGTTCTGGGTGAAGGCGATCACGCTGAAACCTACACCGGTGGTCTGAAATACGACGCCAACAATATCTACCTGGCGACGCAGTACTCTCAGACTTACAACGCAACCCGCACTGGCGGCATCGGTTTTGCTAACAAAGCGCAGAACTTCGAAGTTGTTGCTCAGTACCAGTTCGACTTCGGTCTGCGTCCATCTGTGGCTTACCTGCAATCCAAAGGTAAAGACCTGGAAAACGGTTACGGCGACCAGGATCTGCTGAAATATGTTGACGTAGGCGCGACTTACTACTTCAACAAAAACATGTCCACCTACGTTGACTACAAAATCAACCTGCTGGATGACAACAAATTCACCAAAGACGCCGGCGTCTCTACTGATGACATCGTAGCACTGGGTCTGGTTTACCAGTTCTAATCGACGGCTAATCAGTAAAAAGGGTCCTTCTGGACCCTTTTTTTTATCCCTTGTTTAAGGTGATTGGTGTACCCTTGCGCGCAAACATGAGGGGCATTACGTATGGATTTCACTTATTTCCGCGCGGCACTGATGGCCGTCGCTCTCGTTATTTCCGGCTGCGATAACAGCCCGCCGACACCTGATGCGCAAAAAGCGCCAGCCACCGTCCTTGAAGGTAAGACGATGGGGACATTCTGGCGGGTCAGCGTCATCAATCTCGACAGTAGCAAAGCAGAAGCCCTACGCCAGAAGGTGCAAAGCCAGCTGGACGCCGACGATCAGCTGCTCTCCACGTGGAAAAACGATTCCGCGCTGATGCGATTCAACCATTCCACCAGTACCGCACCGTGGCCAGTCAACGAAGCGATGGCAGATATCGTCACCGAATCACTGCGTATAGGCGCGAAAACCCAGGGTGCCATGGACATTACCGTCGGGCCGCTGGTGAATCTGTGGGGCTTTGGCCCGGATAAACAACCGGTGAAAACGCCGGATCAGGCGCAAATTGACGCCGCAAAAGTGCGTACCGGTCTGAAACATCTGACGGTCATTAACCAGTCCGGCAGCCAGTATTTACAAAAAGACATTCCCGACTTGTATGTTGATCTCTCGACCGTGGGCGAAGGTTACGCCGCCGATCATCTGGCGCGCTTAATGGAACAGGAAGGCATTGCCCGCTACCTGGTATCCGTGGGCGGCGCGCTGTCGAGCCGCGGCATGAATGCCGAAGGCCAGCCGTGGCGCGTGGCGATACAGAAACCGACAGATAAAGAAAATGCGGTGCAGGCGATTGTGGATATCAACGGCCACGGCATCAGCACCTCGGGCAGCTATCGCAACTACTACGAGCTTGACGGCAAACGCATTTCCCATGTGATCGATCCGCAAACCGGGGCACCTATCCAGCATAAACTGGTATCGGTCACGGTGATTTCACAGACGGCGCTGGAAGCCGACGGCTGGGATACTGGACTGATGGTACTCGGTCCGGAGAAAGCCAAAGAAGTCGTGCGCAAACAGGGGCTGGCGGTTTACATGATCATCAAAGATGGCGACGGCTTCAAAACCTGGATGTCTCCGCAGTTCGAAACCTTCCTGGTCAGCGGCAAAAATTAAAAAGCAAGAATGGCGGTTTTTTTAGCTGCCCTCTGCGCCAGACTCAGGCTACCCTGAATAGAGAGCCGGAGACTGTATGAAACGTAATGCTGCTATTAATGATGAGGTCCGCTGGCAGGCGGTCCTCGACAGAGATTTGGCCGCTGATGGTCAGTTTGTATTTGCAGTACTGACCACTGGGATCTACTGCCGCCCGTCATGTCGCGCGCGCCATGCTCTACGCCAAAACGTCCGTTTCTACCCGAATACCAGCGCCGCCGAGGCTGCCGGTTTTCGGGCCTGCAAACGCTGCCAGCCTGATAAAGCTGACCCTCAACAACAGCGAATAGATAAAGTTGCCCAGGCTTGTCGATTGCTGGAGCAAGAGCGCACCCTGACGCTCGACGAACTGGCGCGGGAAGTCGCCGTCAGTCCGTATCATTTCCATCGGCTGTTTAAGTCCGTGACCGGTATGACGCCCCGCGCCTGGCAGCAGGCCTGGCGAGCGAAAACATTGCGTGACGCACTGAAAGAAAGCCCAACAGTCACCGAGGCCGTACTGGCGGCGGGTTTTCCTGGCAGCAGCAGTTTCTATCGCCATGCAGACGACGCGCTCGGCATGACGGCACGCCAGTTTCGTCGCGGCGGCGATGACCTGCGCGTGCGCTACACGCTTCAGCCGTGCCTGCTCGGGCGTTGTCTGGTGGCGGCCAGTACTCGCGGTATTTGTGCCGTTTTGCCGGGCGATAATGATGAAACGCTGATTGCCGAACTTGAGCAGATGTTTCCCCATGCCCGGCGGGAAGAAGCGGACGACGGATTCCGTCAGCAGGTCGCGCAGGTGATTGCCCTGTTAGACGGGCAGCGGGCAACGGTTTCTCTGCCGCTGGATATTCGCGGGACGGCGTTTCAGCAGTCGGTCTGGCAGGCGCTGCGTGATATTCCGGCAGGTGAAACCCGCAGCTATCAGCAGGTGGCAGACAGCATCGGCAAACCGAAAGCGGTGCGCGCCGTGGCGAATGCCTGTGCGGCAAATAAACTGGCGCTGATCGTGCCTTGTCATCGCGTGGTGCGACAGAGCGGGGCACTGTCTGGTTATCGTTGGGGCGAAGCGCGAAAAGCGGCCTTACTGCGCCGCGAAGCAGGACAGGAGAGATAACGATGCTGGATTTGTTTGCCGATACTCCGCCGTGGCAGGAGCCACTCGCGCCGGGGGCGGTCATCTTACGTCGCCGCGCGCTGGCCAATGCCGAACAACTGCTCGGCCAGGTCAATCAGGTGGCGAAACTGTCTCCCTTCCGGCAAATGGTCACGCCCGGCGGCTACACCATGTCTGTGGCGATGACCAACTGCGGGCTCGTCGGCTGGACGACAAATCAGCACGGTTATCTGTATTCATGCGTCGATCCGCAAACCGGGCAGCGCTGGCCCGCCATGCCCGTGGCTTTTTTAACGCTGGCCCAGGCATGTGCGCAGGAAGCGGGCTATGCTGATTTTCAGCCGGACGCCTGTCTTATCAACCGATATTCGCCGGGAGCCAAACTCTCGCTGCATCAGGATAAAGATGAAAAGAACCTGCGCGCGCCGATTGTTTCTGTCTCGCTGGGCTTGCCTGCGGTATTTCAGTTTGGCGGGCTGAAGCGCAACGATCCCTTGCAGCGCGTACTACTGGAACACGGCGATGTGGTGGTGTGGGGTGGCGAATCGAGGCTGTTTTATCATGGCATTCAGCCGCTTAAAGAGGGTGACCATCCGGCAACCGGTGCGTTCCGTTTCAATCTCACTTTCCGCCATACCTGAAACAGCAATAAAAATAAGAATTATTCTTGATGTAAGGCGCGAGCCGTTTAAACTGCTGGCTGTTTTGGTCGTCCGGAATCGTTTTTATGCAGCTTCTTCTTCTGGTCTGGCGGCAGTACCGCTGGCCTTTCATCGCCGTCATGGCGCTGAGCCTGCTGAGCGCTGCGCTCGGTATTGGCCTGATTGCGTTCATTAACCTGCGCCTGATCGAAAGCGTCGATGCGTCACTGACGGTGCTTCCGGAATTCCTCGGCCTGCTGGCGCTGCTAATGGCCGTCACGCTCGGTTCGCAGCTGGCATTAACCGTGCTCGGCCATCATTTCGTCTATCGCCTGCGCAGTGAATTCATCAAACGTATTCTCGACACCCAAATTGAGCGGGTCGAAAAACTGGGCAGCGCCGCGCTGCTCGCCGGGCTGACCAGCGATGTTCGTGCCATTACTATTGCCTTCGTACGCTTACCGGAGCTGGTGCAGGGCATCATTCTGACCTTCGGTTCGGCGGCGTATCTCTTCTTCTTGTCCGGCAAAATGCTGGTGATCACCGCGTTGTGGATGGCGCTGACCATCTGGGGCGGCTTCGTGCTGGTGGCGCGGGTGTACAAACACATGGCGACCCTACGCGAAACGGAAGACAAGCTGTACCACGATTATCAGACCGTGCTGGAAGGGCGCAAAGAGCTGACCCTCAACCGCGAGCGCGCGGAGCATATCTTCAATACCCTGTATATTCCTGACGCCAAAGAGTATCGCCACCACATCATTCGCGCCGACACCTTCCATTTAAGCGCAGTGAACTGGTCGAATATCATGATGCTTGGGGCGATTGGCCTGGTGTTCTGGATGGCGAATAGCCTCGGTTGGGCGGACACCAACGTGGCGGCGACCTATTCACTGACGCTGCTGTTTTTGCGCACGCCGCTGCTTTCCGCCGTCGGCGCGCTGCCGACGCTGCTCAGCGCCCAGGTGGCGTTTAAAAAGCTGAACACTTTTTCTCTGGCACCGTATCGCGCCGAGTTTCCAAAGCCGGAAGCCCATCCGCACTGGCAAACGCTGGAACTGCGTGACGTGGAATTCCATTATCAGGACAACACCTTTGCCGTCGGGCCGATTAATCTGACGCTGAATCGCGGGGAACTGGTGTTTCTGATTGGCGGCAACGGTAGCGGGAAATCGACGTTGGCGATGCTGCTCACCGGGCTTTATCAACCGGTTTCAGGGACGATCCTGCTCGACGGTCAGCCGCTGGCGGTGGATAAACCGGAAGATTATCGCAAACTGTTCTCGGCGGTGTTTACTGACGTGTGGCTGTTTGACCAACTGCTCGGCCCGGAAGGGCATCAGGCGAATCAGGCGCTTATCGACAAGTGGCTGGAACAGCTGAAAATGGGGCATAAGCTGAAGCTTGAGAACGGTAAAATTCTTGACCTGAAACTCTCCAAAGGGCAGAAAAAGCGCGTCGCGCTGTTGCTGGCGCTGGCCGAGGAACGTGACATCATTCTGCTGGATGAATGGGCCGCCGATCAGGACCCGCATTTCCGTCGCGAGTTTTATCAGGTTTTACTGCCGCTGATGCAAGAGATGGGGAAAACCGTGTTTGCTATCAGCCATGACGATCACTACTTCATTCACGCCGATCGCCTGCTGGAAATGCGCAACGGCAAACTCAGCGAGCTGACTGGGGAAGAGCGCGATGCCGCTTCCCGGGACGCCGTAGCCCGTACTGCTTAAGGATGACCAGCCGATGTCCGTGTTTCATAAAAACAGTGCCCGACTGCGTGACCAGGAGCGTGCCCGGCTAATCTGGCTGCTGACCACCGATAAAGCCATTACGTCCGCGCTGACCAACAAACTGACGCTGGCTGAACAATATGACGAAGGGCAACTGGCGGATGATATTGCCGAAGTGGGCGCGCTGGTGGCGCATCTGCCTGCGCCCGATCTGGCGGATACGCTGGAGGCGCTACCTTCCGATGAACGACTCGCGCTTTGGGGGCTGGTGGAAGACAGCAAGCGCGGTAACGTGCTGCTCGAAGCGTCCGAAGGCGTGTATGAAGACCTGATTGAAGGGATGAGCGACAAGGCGTTGCTTGATGCGCTGGAAACCCTCGATATCGATGAAAAAATCTATCTGGTTCAGCATCTTCCGCGCAATCTGACCGGTCGTCTGTTGGCGACGCTTGCACCTACCGAACGCGACCGCGTGCGCCAGGTGATGAATTACGCCCACGACAGCGTGGGGGCTATCATGGAGTTCGAGGTGATCACCATTCGCCCGGACGTCACGCTGGGCGCGGTGCAGCGCTACCTGCGCCGGTTGGGAAAAATGCCGGAGAACACCGACAAACTGTTCGTTACCTCGCGTGATAAAACGCTGCTTGGCGAACTGGAGCTGCAAACCATTTTGCTTAATCCGGCGCAGCGCCGGGTTCACGACGTGATGGAAGCGGAGCCCGTCACCTTCCATCCTGAAGAAGAGGCCGAAAAAGTCGCGCGTACCTTTGAACGTGATGACTTGCTGAGTGCCGCCGTGATAGACGCCGAAGGCAAACTGCTCGGGCGTCTGACCATCGATGAAATTGTTGAAGTGGTATACGAAGAAACCGACAACGACATTCGCCAGATGAGTGGTTTGAGTAACGATCAGGACGTATTCGCCCCCGTCAGCAAAGCGGTGAAAACGCGCTGGGCGTGGCTGGCGGTCAATCTGTGTACCGCGTTTATTGCCTCAAGGGTGATTGATAGCTTCGAACACACCATTTCCCAGTTGGTGGCACTGGCCTCGCTGATGCCTATCGTGGCGGGGATCGGCGGCAATACCGGCAATCAGACCATCACCATGATCGTTCGTGCGTTGGCGCTCCAGCATATTCAGCCGGGTAACTTTTCGTTCCTGATCCTGCGTGAAATGGGCGTGGCGTTGATTAACGGCCTGGTGTGGGGCGGCATAATGGGCGGAGTGACGTGGTGGCTGTACGATGACCCGCAGCTTGGCGGCGTGATGATGTTGGCGATGGTGCTCAACCTGCTGGTGGCGTCGTTGATGGGGGTACTGATCCCGATGATTATGACCAAATTTGGCCGCGATCCGGCCGTAGGCTCCAGTGTGATGATCACTGCGATCACCGACACTGGCGGCTTTTTTATTTTTCTGGGGCTGGCGACGGTGTTTCTGCTTTAGCCGCGTGATGTCGGCGAATACGTTTCGGAATCAACACCAGTGCCACAATCCCGGCCAGTACACCGATGGCCAGATTGCCGGTGCTGACGGTCGCCGCGACGGTGACCAGCATCACCAGTGTTACCGACCACGGCGTTTGCTTCAGGGTGGCTGGCTGAAGGCTGTGCCAGCTAAAGGTTTTGAACGCCACAATGGCCATGATCCCGGCGAGCACCGCCATCGGGATTTTCGCCATCACGTTGCTCAGCCCGGTTACCAGTAATAGCAACACCAGGCCTGCGACAACGGTAGACAAGCGGCTGCGGCCTTTACCCATTTCCACGTTGACGATGGTCTGACCGATCATCGCGCACCCGGCAATCCCGCCGAAAAAGCCTGCCATGATATTGGCGATACCAAGCCCGGTGCTTTCACGCGCTTTGTTCGACGGCGTGGCGGTTAAGTCATCGACCAGTTTTGCGGTCAGCAGCGATTCCATCAGCCCGACAAAGGCGATGCTCAATGCGCAGGGCCAGATTATCTGTAATGTTTGCAGATTAAGCGGCACCAGCAGCTGGGTCAGCCCAGGCAAACCGCCTGACATCGAGCCTTCATCGCCGACGGTCGGCAGGATCTGGCCGCTGTAAACGGTGTACAACGTCAGAATAACGATAGCTATCAATGGTGAAGGCACGCTTTTAACCACTCGCGGCGCCCACAGCACAATCAACAGCGTAGCGGCAAACAGCGCCAGAATCAGCGGTTCTTTGCTCCAAAAATGCGGCACCTGGGCAAAGAAAATAAGAATACCGAGCGCATTCACGAAGCCAGTCATCACCGCCTGTGGGATGAATCGCATCAGCCTCGCCATACCAAACACGCCAAAAGCAATCTGAATCACGCCAGCCATCACCACCGCAGGCAGGATGTACGCCACGCCGTGCTGGTGCACCATCGGGCCGATGACCAGCGCCACCGAACCTGCCGCCGCCGTGACCATCGCCGGACGCCCACCGAGGAACGACATCGCCAGACACAGCACTACCGATGCAATCAGGCTTACTTTCGGGTCCACGCCTGCAATCACCGAAAAAGAAATCACTTCCGGAATCAGCGCCAGGGCAGTGATCACCCCGGCCAGCGACTCGCGCAGCAGCAGGGCAGGAGAGCGCATGATGGTAGAGAGCGCATTTTGGTCGGTAATCGTTGACGATGAAGAGGTATCAGGCATAGAGAAAGTAAGGTTATGGATGACCGGTTAACCATAAAGCACGATGCGTGCTGTATGTCACAAAACGGGCGATATTACCGCGTTGCGTCACATTTCGCCAGTACCAATACTCATCTGTGTGACACATTTATTAAACATTTTTATAACAGTTATCAAAACATGACTTAAAGATTAAACAATATTTAAATCTTTCACCGTCAGTGCTAACGTGGATTTCCCCGAATCGTTTCACCTGCGCTAAAACAAAAAACGCGAGTACAGTAAGGCTCATTACGATGACTAAAAAGATGGCCGTACGCAGCTCACAGGCGGTTGGTTTAGATGCCGAACCTCTGGCAGACCAGACCCACGCCCGTACCGAGCATGAGACGGATGTGTTGTTGATTGGCGGTGGCATCATGAGCGCCACGCTGGGAACCTGGCTTCAGGAACTGGAGCCGGATTGGTCTATTACCTTGGTTGAACGTATGGAAAGCGTCGCCGAGGAGAGCTCCAACGGCTGGAATAATGCCGGTACCGGCCATGCTGCCCTGATGGAACTGAACTACACGCCGCAAAAAGCGGATGGCTCTGTCACCATCGACAAAGCCATCGAGATTAACGAAGCCTTTCAGATCTCGCGCCAGTTCTGGGCGCACCAGGTGACACGCGGCGTTTTGCAACAGCCGAAGACCTTCATCAATACCGTTCCGCACATGAGCTTTGTGTGGGGCGAAAATAACGTCAACTTCCTGCGCGCGCGTTATGCAGCACTTCAGCAGAACTCGCTGTTCCAAGGAATGCGTTATTCCGAAGATACCGAACAGATTAAGAAGTGGGCTCCGCTGGTGATGGAAGGGCGCGACCCGCAGCAGAAGGTTGCCGCGACGCGGACCGAAATCGGCACCGATGTGAACTACGGTGAAATCACCCGCCAGCTCATTGCCGGCCTGCGCCGTCATGACAATTTCTCGTTACAGCTCAATACCGTGGTGCGCCGTTTCAAACGCAACGTGGATAACAGCTGGACGGTCAGCGTTTCTGACGCCAACAATGCTAAAGTTCGTCGCACCATCCGGGCGAAATTTATCTTTATCGGCGCGGGCGGGGCGGCACTCAAACTGCTGCAACAGACCGGCATTCCACAGGCGAAAGAGTACGCGGGCTTCCCGGTCGGAGGCCAGTTCCTGGTGTGCGAAAACCCGGAGGTGGTGAATCATCATCTGGCGAAAGTGTATGGCCAGGCCTCCGTGGGGGCGCCGCCAATGTCGGTCCCGCACATTGACACCCGCATCATCGACGGTAAGCGCGCGGTGCTGTTTGGGCCGTTCGCGACGTTTTCGACCAGGTTCCTGAAAAACGGTTCGCTGTGGGATTTGCTCGGCTCGACCAACAAATCAAACATTCTGCCGATGATTAACGTCGGTCTGGATAACTTCAGTCTGGTGAAGTATCTGGTCGGGCAGGTGATGCAGAATGATAAAGACCGTCTGGCTGCGTTACAGGAATACTACCCGTTAGCGAAGAAAAATGACTGGCGGTTGTGGCAGGCGGGCCAACGCGTGCAAATCATCAAACGCGACGAGGACAAAGGCGGCGTGCTGCGCTTGGGTACCGAAGTGGTGAGCGACGAGCATGGCACCGTGGCGGCGCTGCTGGGTGCCTCACCGGGTGCATCGACGGCGGCCCCGATTATGCTGCATTTGATGGAGCAGGTATTCAAAGAGAAAGTGAGTTCGCCTGCATGGCAGGAAAAACTGCGTTCGGTAGTGCCGACTTACGGCAGCAGTCTGAGCGGTGATCCGCAGGCCATTCAGCAGGCGCTGGCGCACACTAGTGAAGTGCTCGGCCTGTGTTATGATGCCGACACGCAGGCCGATCCTGTACCTCAGGCGCAGTTCACGCCTCCGCTGGTGGAGCTGCAACCGGTGGCGGATATCGCCCTGTAACAAAAAAGCCCCGCTTAACATGAACTGTCCCACTGTATGGGGCAGTCCATTAACGGGGCTTTTTGTATCGCTGAATTAGCGCTTTTCGGCGTTCTGCACGCTTTCTTCAGCTTTCCAGATGCGGTATTTCACGTCGATGTTTTCTGGCGTGTAAACCACAATTGGCAGCTTACTGTTGTAGCGCACCATCGCGTCGTCCCCCAGCCATGCGGTCACGAATTTCTGTGTTTTTTTGCCGTCCGGGCAGGCCATCATGGTGGACGCCGGGGAAGTCACTTTGTCGAAGACGTAATAGTCGTAACCCCAGCCTTGCAGCGTTTTACTTTCCAGTTCACCGCCCAGGCGATGCTGGTTGCAGTCAACTTCCAGCGTTTGACCAATCAGCAACTCCACTTTGTAGCCAGATTCGTCTTTCTGCTGCGCAAGCGTAATGACCTGACGCTTCATCCCTTTTTCCGCTTGCGGATACGGGGCTACTTTTTCCAACGGCGTATTGGCCGCGAAGGCGCTGGCAGAAACACAGGCGAGGGAAAGCACGGCAGCAGCAAATTTGGATGCGTTTTTCACTGTTAATCCTTTTGAGCAGTTAGCAACAAGCAGATCGTACCATCACCATGATGAATGGTAAGTATTATTTACCAATATTTTAATTATGTGTGGTGATATCTACTAAGGCGGGTTGCCAGTGAAAATCAGGAACCCGGTGTGGCGTAACCACCAATGATAAACCAGGCCAGGAAAGCGACAGCGACGATAAAACACAGGATAGGGAAGGCGATTCCGATGCGCATAAAACCTCTTGATGTCCTTAATCAGGATCGAATTTGCGTTATTCACTAAAGCGGAGGATAACACATTGTTCACATCGGGTGTGCGCCGTGTGTTTGCACAGTGTCTACCCTTTATAAAATGTAGTTATCATTTAACGTTATGATCTTAGATGTTTTGTCGAGCGAGGCTTGTTGGTGATTGAGTGTGGTTGGCGAGCAATAACGTTTCGGAAAATGATTTTGGTCGGCACGGAGAGATTTGAACTCTCGACCCTCGCCACCCCATGACGATGCGCTACCAGGCTGCGCTACGTGCCGACGCCGAAAATAATACTACCGTTTTCAACGTCGGATGCAAGACGGTTTCCACCAATTGATTCAAAAATAATCAATCAGTTAGCGATGAAACGTTTCTCTTCGGTCAGCACCTGGAGCAGAAGGCTCAGCTGTGGCTTCTCGTTCTCCACTTTCTCATTGTCGCGATTCCACGTGCGGTAGTTACCGTTGTGATTCAGCACGACGGTCACCTTCGGCGTGGTTATCGCCAGGTCAGTATTGCTCGCGGCGGTGACCCAGTTATGGCGGCGCGTGGCGCTGAACAAGTCCTGCCCCTGAGAATATTCATTGGCTGGCGTGCTGACGTGCAGCAAGCGCTGCATCAGCGTGGTCATCACATCTTTATGGTTGGTCAGGGTGGTGATTTCCTGCGCCGGCGTACCCGGCCAGTGAACCACCAGTGGAACCTGAAGCTGCTCGCGAGACCAGTCGAAATTCGCGCCTTTTTTATCCAGCGATACGCCGTGTGCCGCCGTGATAATCACCACGGTTTTGTCGAACTTGCCGGACGCTTTCAGCGCGGTCAATACGCGGTCAATCTGCATATCGACGTTGCCGGCAGCGCGGGCATAACGGCGGTTAAAGCCTTGCTTCTGGGTGTCGGCAAGCGTAGTTCCGTTGAGCGAAATCCAGGAGAACCAGCGGTTCTCTTCCTGCGCGTAGCTCCCCAGCCAGTTAATCCACTGGGAGGCGGTGTCCGCATCGCTCTGAGATTTGGACGGCGGCAACGAGAAGTCAGATAGCAGCGCCTGGCGATACACTGGGCTGCTGAATCCGTCAGAGGAGAACAGACCCAGCTGGTAACCCTGCTGATTCAGCGCGGAAATCAACGCCGCTGGAACACGTGCGGACAGGACTCCATCCATATAGCTTGGCGAAATCCCGTAGAACAGGCCGAAGATCCCGCTGTCGGCGGCATTGCCGGCGCTCATGTGCTGAGTAAAGTTAAGGTTTTGCTGTGCAAAACTGCCCAGGGCTGGCATCTGCTTCTCAAAGCGGGAATAGTTCAGGCTATCGACCGTAATCAGCAGCACGTTCTGCCCAGTGCCCATATCGCGGTAGCGTAAATCGCTCAGCGGATATTGCACGGAAACGGCTTCCGGATCGCCTTGTTCTACCAGACGGCGCTGATAATCCTGCGCGTCGAGCAGGCCATGTTTCTCAAGGAAACGACGGGCGGTCATCGGATAGGAAAGAGGCAAATTCGCGCGCTGCATGGTTATCGGGCGGTAGAAATTCGCATCGGCCCAGATGTACATCACATGCGTGGCGATAAATGCAGTAAACAGAAACCAGGCGACGGGGCGAGCAAAGTGGCGGCGGCGCGTAAGGCTACGCAGCTTTTGCCAGCTCCAGGTGGCGAACAGCATCTCAATCAGCAGAATGACCGGCACGCTGATAAACATAAGCTGCCAGTCGCGGGCCATTTCGTTCTGATCGGGGTTAATCACCAGCTCCCACACCACCGGATTAAGGTGCAAGTGGAAGCGGGTAAAGACTTCGCTGTCGATAAGCAACAGCGTCATGCCCACGGTGGCCAGAATGGCGGATAAGAACCGCATCAGGCGCTGAGACATGACAACGAACGTGAGCGGGAAGAGGATCAGCAGGTAGGTGGCGAACACCAGAAAGCTGAAATGCCCGACGAGGCTGATGTACGAGTACACGCGACCCGACAGCGTCGTCGGCCAGTCGGCGACAAACAGATAGCGGCTACCGAGAACTGCGGCCAGCAGAATGTTGAACAGGGCAAACCAATGCCCCCAACTGACCATCTGGGACACTTTTTCTCGATAGGGCTGACGATGAGTCACCATAAACTGTTTGTCGTCTTCCTTTTGCGCTTAGTGCGCTGGGTCGTCGCTAACAGAAGATTGCAGCGCCTGAGCAAAGGAGCGGACAATCGCCTGGCGCTGTGCTGGCGCGACGCTTGTGTTAATCAGGTTAGTCACCATATTGCCCAACACCATCAGTGAAAGGTCAGTCGGTGCCTTGTGTTTTTCCAGCACGTTGGCAAGCTCAGTCAGCAGCTGTTCAACGTGTTCATCACTGTAGCGGGAGATTTGCGGCATAAATCCAGAATCTGTTTGTTCATGAAAGGGCAACATATTACCGTAGCAGCAGCTTTTTTTCCGCTTTTTTTCGCCTTTACACAGTTGCGTCTGCGATGGTTGAATACCGTCCGGTCTAAAAGGAGAGTTTAACATGAGTCTGGATATCAACCAGATTGCCCTGCACCAGATGATCAAGCGTGATGAAGAGAACCTTGAAGTGGTGCTGCGCGATACTTTGCTGGAGCCGACGGCAACGGTCGAAGAGATGATGGCTGAGCTGCATCGGGTCTACAGCGCAAAGAACAAAGCCTACGGGATGTTCAATGAAGAGAGCGAGCTGGCCCAGTCTCTGCGCCTGCATCGTCAGGGTGAGGAAGATTTCCTGGCCTTTAGCCGCGCAGCGACCGGTCGCCTGCGTGACGAACTGGCGAAATACCCGTTCGCTGACGGCGGCATCGTGCTGTTTTGTCACTATCGCTATCTGGCGGTGGAATATCTGCTGGTGGCGGTGCTCAACAATCTGAGCAGCATGCGCGTGAACGAGCAGCTGGATATCAGTTCCACGCACTATCTCGATATCAATCATGCCGATATCGTGGCGCGTATTGATTTGACCGAATGGGAAACTAATCCGGACTCCAGCCGCTACCTGACGTTCCTGAAAGGGCGAGTAGGGCGCAAAGTTGCCGATTTCTTTATGGATTTCCTCGGGGCAAGCGAAGGGCTGAACGCCAAAGCGCAGAACCGCGGTTTGCTGCAGGCAGTTGATGATTTTACTGCCGAAGCAGAACTCGATAAATCCGAGCGTCAGAGCGTGCGCCAGCAGGTCTACACCTATTGCAACGAACAGCTGCAGGCCGGGGAAGAGATTGAGCTGGAGTCGCTGTCAAAAGAGTTGTCCGGCGTCAGCGAAGTGAGTTTCCACGAATTCACCGCCGACAAAGGCTACGAGCTGGAAGAGAGTTTCCCGGCGGACAGAAGCACGCTGCGCCAGCTGACCAAATACGCCGGAAGCGGCGGTGGGCTGACCATCAACTTTGATGCGTTACTGCTTGGCGAACGTATTTTCTGGGATCCGGCCACTGATACGCTGACCATCAAAGGCACGCCACCCAACCTGCGTGACCAGTTACAGCGCCGCACCAGCGGTAAGTAACCCAAAATCAGCGATAAAAAAACCCCGCCGAGGCGGGGTTCTTCACAACTTGTCAGCGATTACGCGCGAACGAAGTCGATGTGAGTCAGTTTTGGCTTGAACGGGTGACGCTGAACAGCCTGAACCTTCACTTTCTCTTCTTTACCACCAGCAACCACGATGGTCAGAACGTCGGTGTAGAAACCTTCTTTAGTCTGCAGGTTCCACACTTTGTCGTGGTCCAGTTCCAGAGCTACTGGAGCAGCTTCGCCACCGTAGACGATTGCTGGGAACTGGTTAGCGGTACGCAGGCGGCGGCTCGCACCCTTACCCTGCTCTTTACGTACTTCTGCGTTTAAAGTAAACATTGATGTCTCTCTATATGTAATCCTGTTACAGGCGACCCAGCAACAGGCAAGTGATCTGCTTTGCACATGCAAAAGCGGGCGGGATTATAGCCTTCAATCCCTTTCGGGGCAAATTAAACTCTCCCCATCATGCTTCAGGCTGCCTCTTAGTTGGCCGCGTCCGGGCACTAAAGCGTGCTGATTTTACCCTGGAATATTACCGGCCCTGAAGGTCCCGCCAGTTTTGAACCGCCAACAGGCTCAAGGCTAATCGCCAGTACCGATTGATTGTCCAAAGATTCGGCGCCCAGTTTGAATTCGTTACCCGTGTGGTGGGTTATCAGGCCCAGTGAGCGCGGTGGATTGCTGCCTTTAATCAGCCACAGTTGCAGGTTTTTGCTTTGCGGCAGCGTCACGTTAAGCGCCGAGACCTGAATCATCGACGCAGATTTATTCACGCTGACCACGAACTGTTCACCCGGCTGCGCGCCATTTAACACCGCAACCGGCCGCATCGGTGACGCCTGTTCCGGTTTCGTCACGTAAGTGAACACCAGCACGCCCGCCAGCGTGGCGGCAAATGCCCAGCCGATCCAGGCCGTTGGTCGTGAACGAACCGGGGCGACCGCCGCGACTCGGGGACTCTGATTAATGTCGCGCTGAATGGCCCACCATACGTCTGGTGCAGGTGTGACATCTTGCGTTGTCACGTCTATCCCGCTAAAGGCTTTTTGCCAGCGCGTGACCTGCTGCGCAAAGCTAACATCAGTGGCCAGTCTTCGTTCGAGCTGCACTCGGGTGGGTTCATCCAGCACGCCGAGAACGAACTCAGCGGCGAGGAAGTCATCATTTTCCTGAATGTTCATAGGCCCACACACTCCCTGAGATGTGTCAGCGCGCGGCGGATCCAGCTTTTAACGGTGCCTTCTGGCTGGCTCAACGACAGGGCGATTTCGGTTTGTGACAGCCCGCGATAGTAAGCCAGAGCAATACTTTGCCGCTGTTCAGGCGGTAGATTCTCCAGGCAATGCTGCAGTCGGCGGGCTTCCAGATGACTGTCTTCCTCCGCAAGCGGGGCCTGAAAGCCTTCTTCCGCTTCGGTAATATCATCCACCGAACAGCAGCGATTCTCATGTTTTCTCAGGTAATCAATGGCGCGATTTCTGGCGATATGACTCAGCCAAATCTGTGGCTCGCTGCGTTGCTCATCGTAATATGTCGCAGACTGCCAGATTTGAATAAAGGTATCGTGCAGGATTTCCTCCGCCCAGTCGCGGCGTCGGACCATGCGCAAAATAATCCCAAACAGGCGAGGAGAAAGGGTGCGGTAGAGCTGTGCCAGGGCATCTTTATCGCCGGAGGCTATTTTGGTCATGATGCCGGCATGAATATGAGGCGCGTTGGTTGTCATCAGGGTCCCTGTTAAAGATGCAGCCACGCATCCGTGGCTGCACTCAGTATAGGCAACGCTTTATGGCATTAGCACAGTATCGATGACATCAATCACACCGTTGCTCTGATTAACGTCGTAGGTGGTGATGTTGGCGATATTGCCGCGTGCATCTTTCAACTGGATATTATGTGGGCCGTTCGCCATGACCCACAGCGAGCCACCGTTAACGGTTTTCAGCTCGGCTTTACCGCCCCCGGCTTTGATTTTTTTCTCAAGCGCTTTCATATCGTATTTGCCCGCCACTACGTGATAGGTCAAAACGGCGGTGAGTTTTTGTTTGTTTTCGGGTTTGAGCAGGGAGTCCACGGTTCCCGGAGGGAGTTTTTCGAAGGCGGTGTTAGTGGGGGCGAAGACGGTAAAGGGCCCGGTTCCTTCGAGTGTCGGGACCAGACCGGCAGCTTTTACCGCCGCCACAAGCGTGGTGTGATCTTTCGAATTCACGGCATTTTGCACGATGTTTTTCGAGGGGTACATGGCTGCACCGCCGACCATCACGGTGCTGTTATCCATCATGGCTGCCTGAGACACGCCGCTGAAAACCAGTGCTGAAAAAATCAGAGATGGCAGAAATTGTTTCATTTTCATTCCCTCATTTGCGTTTTCGATTCGGGCTAATTGGTGCCCTCAACTGTTAATACGAATGAGCGAAGAAAACGGATGCAGAAAAAGTGAAAAAAAATGACGCCAGGGAAAATATCCCTAGCGCAGTTCATTGGAGCGACGGAAACGGCCTTCATAATCAAAGACTTTTTCGCGCACTTGCCAGAAATGTCCTTTTTTACGCGCGACGACAAAATCCGGATGACGCAGTAAAACCTGCTGAGCGAGGATATCGGCTGGCGTAATCCAGCGCAGCGGTACGCCGGGGGTGCGGGTATGTGGCCGCATAAAAAGCTGCTCGAATGCGGTTTTCTGTGCAGGCGTTTGCAGACGGAAGCGCTCACTTACATCGGCCCCGTCTTCGTCGTGATAGGTCACTTTCAGCCACGGGCCTTTTTCGTCAGCGCCGTCTTGTAACGTCATGCCGCTACAGCGCAGCACCAGCGCATCTTTGAGCTTCAGTGCCGCTTTCAGCATATCGTCCGGGTCAACCAGCACGGTGTCGCATTCGCGGCAACGGCGCGCCGCGATGTCATTTTCCGCATTACACTGCGGGCAGTTTTTAAAGCGGAAGCGGAAATCACACTGCTCGCGATGGCCGTCGTCATCTTCAAACCAGCCCTGACAGCGGCGACCAAAATGTTCGATAAGCGTGCCGTCCTGGGTTGTTTTGCCCCAGAACGTGTTGGCGAAACCGCAGGCCGGGCAGAAAACCTGCACCGGCACGTTGTCACTTTTGCCTTTCGGCGCGCCGACTTCTGGGGCGAAAAGATCATGCGGGTTTCCGGCGTAGTCGAGTATCAGGCAATCGGTCTTGCCCGGCGACAGGCGCAGGCCACGGCCAACAATTTGCTGATACAGGCTGACGGATTCCGTCGGGCGCAGAATAGCAATCAGGTCGACGTGCGGGGCGTCAAACCCGGTGGTCAGCACCGCAACATTCACCAGATAGCGAAACTGCTGGACTTTAAACGCCTCAATCAGCCGGTCTCGTTCCGGCGTGGGCGTATCGCCGGTGATCAGCGCCGCCTCTGAGGCTGGCAGCAGGCCGGTGACTTCTTTGGCGTGCTCTACGGTAGACGCGAAAATCATCACCCCTTTGCGATTCTGCGCAAATTCAACAATCTGGCTGATGATGTGCGGCGTTACGCGCTGCTGTTTTTTCAGCTCAACGTTAAGATCTGCCTCACTGAACAGGCCGTTGCTTTGCACCTGCAGGCGGCTGAAATCGTATTGAACCACCGGCATATCCAGCCGTTCCGGCGGTGTCAAAAAGCCGTGCTTAATCATGTAGCGCAGCGGTAGTTCATAAATGCAGTCGCGAAACAGCGCTTTTTCATCGCCGCGCACCATACCGTGATAATGAAAGCGATAAATCCAGCCTTTGCCCAGACGGAACGGCGTGGCGGTCAGCCCCAGCAGGCGTAAGTGAGGGTTCACCTTTTTAAGGTGATTGAGGATTTGCTGGTACTGGCTGTCATCGTCATCGCTGATGCGGTGGCATTCATCGACGATCAACAGCGAAAACTCGGCCTGAAACAGTTCAAGGTTGCGCGCCACCGACTGTACGCTGCCGAATACTACTTTGCCGTGGCTCTCTTTGCGCTTTAATCCGGCGGCAAAAATATCCGCCTCAAGCCCCAGCGCCAGGTACTTCGCGTGATTCTGCGCCACCAGTTCTTTGACGTGAGCAAGCACCAACACACGCCCACGCGCCAGGCGCGCAAGCTCGGCGATCACCAGGCTTTTACCGGCGCCGGTGGGCAACACAATCACCGCGGGCTGCTGGTGTTGACGAAAGTGGGAGAGGGTGGCGTCCACCGCTTCCTGCTGATAAGGGCGAAGAGTAAAGGTCATGGTTCCAGCGTCATTATTTCCAGGCAAATAGTATGCCATGAATCTTTTCGCTTGAGTGGCTTAGCAGGGCCGTTATACTTGACCCTTAGTACAGCTTCATTTTCGGGCCACGCCCGATACCCGCACAATTACAGGCTAAAAATACTTCATGCGACTCGAAAAGTTTATCGCCCAGCAACTCGGCGTCAGCCGTGCCATTGCCGGGCGTGAAATTCGCGCCAGCCGCGTTACCGTGGACGGCGAGATTATCAAACTCAGCGCGTTTAAGGTCCTGCCGGAACACACTGTGGAATATGACGGAAATCCGTTGACCCAACCGACTGGCCCACGCTACTTCATGCTCAACAAGCCTCAGGGTTATGTGTGCTCAACGGATGACCCGGATCATCCGACGGTGCTTTATTTTCTCGATGAGCCACTGGCGCACAAGCTGCACGCCGCAGGGCGTCTGGATATCGACACCACCGGCCTGGTACTGATGACCGACGACGGTCAATGGTCGCACCGCGTCACTTCCCCGCGTCACCACTGCGAGAAAACCTATCTGGTGACGCTGGAATCGCCGGTGTCCGATGACACAGCTGAACAATTCACCAAAGGTGTTCAGCTGCATAATGAAAAAGATCTGACCAAACCTGCGCAGCTGGACGTGCTGACCCCGACTGAAGTCCGTTTGACCATCAGTGAAGGGCGCTACCACCAGGTGAAACGCATGTTTGCGGCGGTAGGTAACCACGTTGTGGGCCTGCATCGCGAACGAATTGGCGAGATTAAACTTGATGACGATTTGGCCCCAGGTGAATACCGGGCGCTGACGGAAGACGAAATCGCCAGCGTTGGCTTATCGCCGCGCTAACTTCAGGAGCAGATTAGTGACCACCAGGCAGCACTCCTCGCTGGGAATAGTATTCATCCTTGGCCTTCTGGCCATGCTGATGCCGCTTTCAATTGATATGTATCTCCCGGCGCTGCCGGTCATTTCTGCGCAGTTCGGTGTTCCGGCGGGCAGTGCGCAGATGACGCTCAGCACCTACATTCTGGGATTTGCGCTCGGTCAGCTGCTGTATGGCCCGATGGCCGACAGCATTGGCCGTAAGCCGGTTATTCTCGGTGGCACGCTGGTGTTCGCGGCGGCTGCGGTGGCGTGTGCGCTGTCGCAGACCATCGATCACCTGATCATTATGCGCTTCTTCCACGGCCTGGCTGCGGCGGCAGCGAGCGTGGTGATCAACGCCCTGATGCGTGATATTTACCCAAAAGAAGAGTTCTCCCGCATGATGTCGTTCGTCATGCTGGTGACGACCATTGCGCCGCTGGTGGCGCCCATGGTCGGCGGGGCAGTGCTGGTGTGGTTCAGCTGGCATGCGATTTTCTGGATCCTCGCCATTGCCGCACTTCTGGCCTCAACGATGATCTTCTTCTTTATCGATGAGACCTTGCCGCCGGAGCGGCGTCAGAAGTTTCATATCCGCACCACGATGGGGAACTTTGCCTCGCTGTTCCGCCATAAGCGCGTGCTGAGCTACATGCTGGCCAGCGGCTTCAGCTTCGCTGGCATGTTCTCGTTCCTCAGCGCCGGGCCGTTTGTTTACATCGAACTGAACCACGTTTCACCGCAGCATTTCGGTTATTACTTCGCGCTGAATATCGTATTCCTGTTTATCATGACCATCATCAACAGCCGCTTTGTGCGCAAAGTCGGTGCGCTGAACATGTTCCGCGCCGGGCTGTGGATCCAGTTCGCGATGGCGGTCTGGATGGTGGTCTGCGCGCTACTTGGCGTGGGCTTCTGGTCTCTGGTGCTCGGTGTGGCGGCGTTTGTGGGCTGCGTATCGATGGTTTCTTCCAACGCGATGGCGGTTATTCTCGACGAATTCCCGCATATGGCGGGCACCGCGTCGTCGCTGGCGGGAACTTTCCGCTTCGGGATTGGCGCGATTGTGGGGGCGTTGCTGTCGATGGCGATCTTTACCACTGCGTGGCCGATGCTGTTTTCCATCGCATTTTGCGCCAGTTGTTCGATTTTGTTCTCTCTCTACGCTAGTCGTCCTCGTAAAAATCCGCGCTAATACACATCTGTTTAACAAAAAGAGGCTGAAATCAGCCTCTTTTTGATGCATATCAACCGCTAAGCGTTTTGTACTGCCCGATTATGTTTATTTTATGTAAAATCAATTAGTGTAAAAAGTCACATCACTGTAGATAAAAAGGTTGTTTTAGATCACAGAAACGGGTACATATAGCGCCGTTATGCCAGTTTGGCATACGAGTGACGATAAAAACGTACGTACCCTTGGCTGGATGCAGGACGATTTGTCAACGATGTGTTAATATGGATGTGAAATATTTGTGAAGCATTTTGCTTCCGGGGAAAAAGACGTGAATACACAACAGCTTTCTATCGTACACCGACTGCCCCAGAGCTATCGCTGGTCTGCCGGTTTTGCAGGTTCACGAGTTGAACCGATTCCGCAAAACGGTAACGAAGATGATAATTGCCTGGTGGCACTGAAATTACTGAGTCCTGACGGCGATACCGCATGGCCCGTGATGCAGAAGCTGAGTCAGGCGTTAACGGATATCGAATTGCCAAGCTCCGTACTGGAATGCGAAGGCGAGCCGTGCCTGTTCGTGAACATGCAAGATGAGTTCGCGGCAACCTGCCGACTGAAAAATTTCGGCGTGGCTATCGCTGAGCCTTTCTCTGGTAACAACCCTTTCTGAGCGTCAGCTTAGCGTAATCAGCTGGCGCGTATACTCCTGCGCTGGTGCGGCAAACACGCGCTGACAGTCACCTTGCTCAACCACTTCTCCCTGACGCAGTACAATCACCTGATGGCACAGCGAACGTACCACATGCAGGTCATGGCTGATAAAGATGTAGGCCAGCTGATGCTTTTGCTGAAGTGATTTCAGCAAGGCGAGGATTTGCGCCTGTACGGTCCGATCGAGCGATGATGTGGGTTCGTCCAGCACGATAAGCTGCGGTTTGAGGATCAACGCCCGGGCGATGGCGATGCGCTGGCGCTGGCCGCCAGAAAATTCAGCCGGGTAACGCCAGCGGGTTTCCGGATCGAGCCCCACTTCTTTCATCACGCTAATCACTTGGTTTTCACGCGCGTTACTGCTCAACGCGGGCTGATGAACGCGTAAACCTTCTTCGATAATTTGCAGCACGTTCAGGCGCGGGTTCAGCGACGAATTGGGATCCTGAAAAACCACCTGAATCCGGTGACGCAGCGGCAGCATCTGCTTGCGCGTGCGGCCCTGAATTTTATGCCCATCAAACGTAATATTGCCCGCCGAGGCGATCAGCCGCAGCAGCGCCAGACCGGTGGTGCTTTTCCCCGACCCGGATTCTCCCACCAGACCCAGCGTTTCACCGGTATTCAGGGTGAAACTGATGTTGTTGACCACTCTGTTTTCATCAACAACCCGGCGAAACACGCCTTTGCGAAGGGGGAATGCGACCTGCAGGTTTTCTACCTGCAACAGCGGGGCGCTATCCGGCGGCAGCGGTACGGGCTCGCCCGTGGGTTCGCTGTCGAGCAGTTTGATGGTGTAAGGATGCTCAGGATGACGGAACAGAGACAGGGCGTCACGCTGTTCCACGCAGCGACCGTTCTGCATCACCGCCACGTTGTCCGCCAGCTTGCGTACGATGCCCAGGTTATGGGTGATAAACAGCAAGCCCATGTTCAGTTCCTGGCGCAACTCGCGCAGCAGTTGCAGAATTTGCGCCTGCACGGACACGTCCAGTGCGGTAGTGGGTTCGTCGGCAATCAACAGTTCCGGGCGCGTCAGCAGCGCCATGGCAATCATCACGCGCTGACGTTCGCCGCCGGAAAGCTGATGCGGGTAATCGTCCAGCCGCTGGCGGGCATTGCGGATCCCGACGCGATCCAGACAGGTCAGGATCTCGCCGCGTGCCGCCTCTTTACGCATTCCCCGGTGCAGGGACAGCACTTCATACAGCTGTTTTTCGAGCGAATGCAGCGGGTTGAGCGACACCATTGGTTCCTGGAAAATCATTGCGATGCGATTCCCACGGATCCCCCGCAGCACGCGCTCATTGGCATGAAGCAGAGACTCCCCGTTAAAACGAATATCGCCCGTCGGATAACTCACCGGCGGCGTGGGTAGCAGGCGCAGGACGGACAGCGCCGACACGCTTTTGCCGGAGCCAGATTCCCCGACCAGCGCCAGCGTTTCTCCGGCTTCCACCTGCAGCGACAGCTCGCTTACCACCCTGCGGGTCTCGCCTCTGGCGCTGAAGGCAATGGAGAGATTGTCGATGTCTAATAAGGGTTTCGTCATCTCACACCACCTTGCTGGGGTCGAAGGCGTCGCGTACAGCTTCACCAATGAAAATCAATAGCGACAGCAGCACCGCCACCGATAAAAACGCGGCGATCCCAAGCCACGGTGCCTGTAAGTTATTTTTGCCCTGCAGCAGCAGTTCGCCCAGCGAAGGCGAACCCAGCGGTAACCCAAAGCCGAGGAAATCGAGTGAGGTGAGTGTGGTAATCGAACTGCACAAGATAAACGGCAGGAAGGTCAGGGTAGCGACCATCGCGTTGGGCAGCATATGGCGGAAGATAATGCCGCGGTCGCTGACGCCCAGCGCCTGTGCAGCGCGGATGTAGTCAAAATTACGCGCGCGCAGAAACTCAGCGCGAACCACGCCGACCAGTGTCATCCAGCCGAACAGCACGGTTATCGCCAGCAGCCACCAGAAGTTAGGCTGAATGACGCTGGAAAGCAGGATGATTAAAAACAGCGTCGGCATTCCGGACCACACTTCGATAAAACGCTGACCCCACAAATCGATTTTCCCGCCGTAATAGCCCTGCAACGCGCCCGCCAGTACGCCCATTACGCTTGAGCACAGCGTCAGTATCAGGCCAAACAGTAGCGAAATGCGGGTGCCGTAAAGAATGCGCGCCAGCACGTCGCCGCCGTTGGCGTCAGTGCCGAGCCAGTTTTGTGCCGACGGTGGGGCAGGGAAGGGGCGGTCGGTGGAAAAGTTAATCGAGTTAGCGCCAAAGCGAATCGGCGCCCACAGCACGCGGCCGTGATCGCTCAGCTGCTTTTGCAGCCACGGATCCTGAAAATCGGCGGCGGTGGCAAATTGCCCGCCGAAGTCTTTCTCACTGTAGGTTTTCAGCGCCGGAAAATAGATATCACCGTGATACTGCACCACCAGCGGCCTGTCGTTGGCGATAAGCTCTGAACAGAGGCTGCAGGCAAAAATAATCAGGAACAGCATCAGCGACCAGTAGCCGCGGCGGTTATGGCGAAAGCGTGCCCAGCGGGCCTGATTGACGGCGCTTAAACGTGGCATCAGCGGCCCTCAAAATCAATGCGCGGATCGACCAGCGTATAGCTGATATCGCTGATGATATTCAGCAGCAGGCCAATCAGGGTGAAAATATACAGCGTACCAAACATCACCGGATAGTCGCGGGAAACGGTCGCTTCATAGCCGAGCAGGCCCAGCCCGTTGAGCGAGAACATCACTTCAATCAGCAGCGATCCGGTGAAAAACATGCTGATAAACGTTGCCGGGAACCCGGCTATGACCAGCAGCATGGCGTTACGGAAGATATGTTTCCATAGGATGTTTTTCTCGCTGACCCCTTTGGCGCGTGCGGTGACCACATACTGCTTACGAATCTCGTCCATAAACGCATTTTTGGTCAGCATCGTCAGCGCAGCAAAGCCGCCAATCACCGTCGCCAGTACCGGCAGGGTTATGTGCCACAGATAATCGGTGATTTTTTGATACCACGGCAGGGTATCGAAATTGGCCGAAACCAGCCCGCGTAGCGGGAAGAGGTCGTAATAGCTGCCGCCCGCAAACAGCACAATCAGCACGATGGCGAACAGGAAGGCGGGAATAGCGTATCCGATGATGATGAAAGCGCTGCTCCAGGTGTCGAACCGCGCGCCGTTATGGACCGCTTTACGGATGCCCAGCGGAATAGACACAAGGTAGATTATCAGCGTGCTCCATAACCCCAGCGTTATCGAAACCGGGAGGCTTGCTTTGATCAACTGTAAGACCGAAGCACTGCGGAACAGGCTGTCGCCGAAATCGAAACGCACGTAGTTCCACAGCATGGTGAAATAGCGCTCGTGCATCGGTTTGTCGAAACCATAACGGTGGGTGATTTCGGCGATCACTTCCGGGTCGAGACCACGCCCGCCGCGATACTGGCTTTCATTGATATTGCCTACGCCGGTACGGGCATGTGTCGCGCCCATACCTTCTGCGCCACCGCCCGGCATACCGCCTTTGGTGCCAAATTCAATGGCTGCAATCGCCTGATCGACAGGGCCACCGGGGGCAATCTGCACGATGAAAAAGTTGATGGTAATGATGGCCCACAGCGTGGGGATAACCAACAACAGTCGGCGAATCAGGTAAGCGCCCATCTTTGCTCCTTAACGCCGTGCTTCGGGCAGTTTCGCCGCTTTATTGACGTCGTACCACCAGTTATCGAAGCCCAGAGAATAGATGGGACGAACCGCCGGATGCGAGAATTTATCCCAGTAAGCCATGCGGTCTGAGGCCATAAACCACATCGGCAACTGGTAGTAATTCCAGGTTAACACGCGGTCCAGCGCGCGCCCAAGCGGCAGAAGTTTCTGTTTGTTACCTTCCCAGTGAATCATCTGTTTAATCAGATTATCAATCACCGGGCTGCTGACGCCGGGACCGTTATAGCTGGAGTTGATGTATTCCGACGACCAGGAAATTTGCAGGTCGCTGCCGCTCGGCCACGGCATTGCTCGCCACGGGCGCGGCATCATGTCGTAATCGCGGGTGCGCATCCGGTTGGTGACTTGTGACAAATCGACCTGGCGAATGTCCATCGTCACGCCGAGGCGCTTCAAATTGTGCTGGAACGGCATTACCCACTGATTGTTGCCCGCTGACGGGAGCAGCAGTTCGAATTGCAGTGGTTTGCCGGTTTTGGCATTCACCCGCTGCTGGCCTTTTAGCACCCAACCGGCGTCTGTCAGCAGTTTGTCGGCCTTCAGCAAGTTTGCTCTGTCGAAACCGTTTCCGTTGGATTTCGGCGGCGAATACATTGAGGTGAAGACTTCCGGCGGCAAGTCTTTCTTCATCGGGGCCAGCAATACCAACTCGTCGGCGTCGGGATAGCCACGCGCTGCATATTCGGTGTTCTGGAAATAGCTGTTTGTCCGGCTGTAGGCCCCGTAAAACAGCGCCTTATTCATCCATTCAAAATCAAACGCCAGGCCGATGGCTTCGCGCACGCTGCGATCGGCAAATACCGGACGTTGGGTATTGAACGTCAGCCAGCGAGTGTCCTGCGCGGAGTCGTTTTTCTCTTCTTCTTTGACGATGAAATGGTTGCTGAAGTTTTTGCCGATGTAGCGCGTGGCCCAGTTTTTCGGGCTGGTTTCGGTGCGGAAATCAAAAGCCCCGGCCTTGAAGGCCTCGAAAGCCACATTATCGTCGAGATAATAGTCATAACGAATAGTGTCGAAATTCCAGCGTCCGCGATTCACCGGTAAATCCGCCGCCCAATAGTCTTTCACCCGGGAATAGACGACGTACTGGCCCATCTTCCATGCCGTAATTTTATACGGCCCGTTGGCCAGCGGCGGAGTGGAGAGCGGATCGCTGAGCTTATGGTTACGCCAGAACTTTTCCGGCATCACCGGCAGCGTAAACAGGCTCAGCATGTCCTCTTTGCTCGGTTTCGCAAGCTCAATGCGTACGGTCAGCGGCGCGATGGCTTTCATCGTGGTGCCTTTGTAAATTAGCCGAAACTGTGGCACGCCCTCGGTCATAAACTTGTGAAAGGTGAAGGCGACATCTTCTGCGGTGACTTTGCTGCCGTCATGAAAGCGGGCGCGGGGATTGATGGTCACTTCGGCCCAGGAAAAGTCGCCAGCATAGCGGGCCATATCCGCAATCAGCGGGTAATAGCTTCCGGGTTCGTCGTCGGAGGTGGTAAACAGGGCGTCGTACAGCGCATCGGTACGCTCGGCGGCGTTGCCACGCAGCGCAAAACGGTTGAAGTTGTCGAAGGTGCCCAGGGCTGACAGCGTGACCGCGCCGCCTTTCGGTGCCGCCGGATTCACGTAGTCGTAATGGCTAAAGTTAAAAGCGTACTTCGGTTCGCCAATCACGGCGAACGCGTAGCTTTCCTTTATAGTTTGTGCCTGCGCTGCCGTAAGGGTCAGCAGCGTAAGCATCAATAAACCCATGCGCACAACAATCACCGGTATTTATTCCTTCTGCGGTCATTCGGGCAATTCACTCATCTTGTTGAATCATAAGTGACGCTCAGGCCGTTGTGAAATAATTCTCTGGTTTTGCATGGGCTTCGAGCAGCTTTTCGAGCGTCAGCGGGCGGCTTACCCAGTATCCTTGCAGGAAGTTGACGCCGTGTTCGCGCAGCCAGTTCGCCTGTTCCTGGGTTTCCACGCCTTCTGCCACGGTGACCAGATTCATTTTTTTAGCCAGCGATAACACGGCGTCCAGAACCGGAGACGTTACCGTTTCGGTGCCGATGGCGTTGATAAAGCCGCGATCGATTTTCAGGTAGTCGAACGAGTAACGTTCCAGATAGATAAGCGCGCTGTGTCCGGTGCCGAAATCATCGATCGCAATTTCATAACCTTCATGATGAAGCCATTCAAACAGCTTCATTGCCTGGCGTTGATTGAGCATGTCGCGCTCAGTGATTTCCAGCACCAGCTGGAAGTAGTTCGGTGGCAGCATGGCGCTGAGATCTCGCAGATCCTGCTGGAAACTGTCTGCCAGCAAATGGGCCGGGGCGATGTTGATCCCAAGCTTCGCGCCCGGCGGGAGTATGCTTTGCAACATCGGCGCGTCTTTGGCTATCAGTTCAAACAGATGACGGGTGAGCGGTACAATGAGCTGCTGTGCTTCGGCGAAGTTGATGAACGCGTCGGGAGGAATTTCACCTGCAGCCGGGTGCTTCCAGCGCATTAGCACTTCCACTCCGCGAATCTGCATATCCTGGGCATCAACCACGGGCTGATAGACCACCGAGAACTGGTTGCGCTTAATGGCGGTAGTAATTTCCCTGCCCGGGCGCAAACGGACGGTGAGCACGTAATAGCAGAGCAGGCCGGAAAGCAGGCCACACATCACGCCCATCAGCAGAGAGTACTGCATATTCTCGACGGCCCATGCATCGCCATAGACATTCACCGTCAGCGGCAGATCGTTGATTTGCGCACTGCGAATAGGCGTGCCTTTCAACTCGCTGACCAGTAACGGATGCGGGCTGAAGGTAGAAATAGCGGTGTTATTGGCGATGATTGCAATGCCACTGAACTGATTCTGGCGTGAGGAGTAGAGGATCCACGGCATCAGGCTGGCATTTATCGAGGTGAAAACGCCGCGATTTTCGAGCAGTGGACTACGAACCCACAGGGCAAATGCCGGGCGCTGTGGCAACATCGGCGTGCCGGGAAGGATTTCGATATCCAGAGATTTTGTGAAATCTACCTGCGGCACCAGCTGTTTCATCGGCACGTTCATTTCGCCGGTTGCCGAAGAGCAGGTGGCGTTATTGTTGTTCACCAACAGAAAGGCGCGGACGTTGAGGCTAAAGGCGGCCCGGGACGTCAGCTCGGGCGCAACGTCTGTGCAGCGGCTCAGGGCCAGTGGCTGAAGCTTATCAACCGTATTCAGCAGTTCGCTAAAATAGCCGTTCAGGTATTTCTGCAAATCGTGAATGATGATATCGAATTGTTCAGCACGTTTATGATGGAAAATCATGAGTTGCGCACTGCCGGCCAGTAAAGCAATCACCACACCCAGCAACAGACTGGATAAGAGGATCTTGCGGCCGAGCGAGAAGTAACGCGTGAACATAGCTTTCTTTATCCGTAATATTTGAAACGGTAATTCAATGCGTTGTGACGCAGGGCTGCGTCTTTCCAGCATAGTCTATTTAGCCATCCTGGCAGGCAGAGACGGAAGAAGAAAAAAAAAGCACTGCTAAGCAGTGCTTTTTCTGATTCTCGCTGTCTGCCAAGGGAAAACCGACAGCGAGAAGAACATCAGGAACGGCTCAGGACACGTCGCGCTTCGTTATAGCGCTTGTTCCAGTATGGCTCACTCATGTTTGAAATTGTCACACCACTGCTGGTGGATGCATGAACGAACTGGTTGTTGCCAATGTAAATGCCTACATGGCGACCCGTCGACCCGGCGCGGAACAGCACTAAATCACCGGTGCGCAGCTGAGTGCGTTTAATCGACTTGCCCATTTCCTGCTGCTCGTAAGTAGAACGAGGCAGATCCATACCAAATTGTTCACGGAAGGTACGCTGGACGAAGGCGGAACAATCAATACCGCGTTTCGTTTCGCCACCGAGACGATAGCGTACGCCTTTCCAACTGGCGTACTGATCCATCAGGCGTGACTTAACGTCAAGATTACGCACCATGGATTCAAATTCATCCTGAGAGGCTTGCAGTGACGAAGGATCTTCGTTACCCACAGCATGCGTCTCAGAATGCATATTCTTTGCGGTGTTTGTCGTACTACATGCAGAAAGCAGGACCGCGACTGCTACCGCGGGTATTGCCCGCAGGATGTATCTCAAAATTGGTTGAGATTTGACCATGTGATTTATTTTCCCTTGAAGTCCTTAACGATAAAAACCGTTATAAAAATGCCAACCGTGACGAGACTAAATACCTGTCATCAATGAGACAATTCCCGAAGTGTGAAACTGTGCAGTACTGCACAAATTTATTCACTTCCTGAATTATTTATCTCTGGAAAGACAAAACGAGATTGAGATTACCCTATCAAAACCAGGCTGGCTAGCGCTTTTACGGGATTTTTAATAAGAAATTGTGATAGGCAAAGAGAGGATTCTGCTAACGCGAAAAATAGCGGAAAAGATGCACGTTAAATAGGCAATTCGCTCATTTTTAAGCAAAATCTGATGACAGGAAAATGATGAGATTGAATATTTTTTCTTCAGCTCATCATCAGGGATCGAAAACGATCCCTGATGATGACAACGCATTTTAGTTAGGAACTTGTTTGATTTTTGTTATTCGACCCAGGCAAATGGCGATCAAATAGGGCAATTGTTTTATCACTGAGCGATGTGAGCAGGATCCACGGCATACCAATCAGGACCGCCGTCAGTGAACCGACGGCAATATCGGTGAACCAGTGAGCGCCAATCATTACGCGTGGGAATGCAAAAACCACAAAAATAATCAGGGCTACTGCTCCCGCTTTACGGCCAAAATATCGCCACATGAAGGTGGCGAATATCAGGAGCATCATCCCGTGATCGCCTGGGAAACTGTCCTTTGATGCGTCTTTAGTCGAAATATGCAGCACATCACTGACCCGATAAGCATCCGGGAAAAACAGAGACGGACTGGCGTGTTTGACCGGCATTAAATGTTGGGCGAGTTGGTTAACAATGACCGCCGCCAGCAGCATCACCAGGCCAATAATAACAATTTTACGGCGGCCCTGTGGCGCTTCTTTCCGCCAGAAGCTGAGCATCAGGCAGCCCATTGCCAGTAGTGAACAACCGTCAAAGGCGCGGTTATTGGTAATAGCGAGGAACCAGACATAGGCATGACTCGCAGGAATACCCTGATTAAAGAAGTGGAAAATACCGGAGTCCAGCGGGAACCAGAACCCGTGATTAGCGGGTACAAACCAGCTCATAAAGAGGGCCAGACCGGCGATGTTTAGCAGTAATATAAGGGGAATTCGAGTTTTCATAACAAAGTCTTCAAAGCAGGTAAAACACGCGCAACATACCGACGTTAACTTAAACGAAGCTTCAACAAGGTTGACTGTAGTGCATTCCAGTCAGTCTCGCTGTCATTGATAAGTTCAATGCGGCTGTCGGGCGGCGCAACGGATTGGGTTTCAATTTGCAGGTCAGCACCCTGACGATTAATACGGACTAATCCTTCCGCAATACGCATCACGCCTTTCACCCGCGAAACCGGCGCCAGACGGGCCCATTCCAGCAGGCCAATGGTGTCAAACTGGGTGTCAGCATCAAAAATCCAGCCACAGGCCTGATGGCCCTGACCGCTGTTAATGCTGCGACGCCAGCGCTGATGTTCAGGCAAATTCAACGCCGCCAGACCTTTGTTCGAGGCATGACTGTGCGAATGCGCCACGCTCTCGGGCAGAGCCGCCAGATTCCTGCGTGGTAAATCTAACAATGCGCCGTCGATTGCACCCTGAGTGGCTTGCACATATTGGCGATCACCGCCGTAGGTTTGCCACCAGCTATCGAACGCCTGTTGGCTTTCCGGCGTTGTGCGATCGCTTTTGTTCGCCACAATGATATCGGCCGCCGCGAGTTGATCGCGGAAGTTCTCATTGGCGACCGCTTTTTCATCGAGCAACTGACGCGGATCGAGCACGCACAGCGTGGCACGCAAATCGATCCACGGTTCATAAACGGGCGCGGTGAGGATATCAAGTATTTGCTTCGGATGGCCGAGGCCGGTTGGTTCAATCAACAGGCGATCCGGTTTGCCCTGACGCAGCAGGGTGTTGAGTCCAACCTGCATCGGCAACCCATTGACGCAACACATGCAGCCGCCGGGGATCTCTTTGAGCAGCGCTCCACTGTCAGCCAGCAGCGCACCGTCGATACCGACTTCGCCGAATTCATTGACCAGCACCGCCCACTTTTCATCAGCCGGTTTATGCGCCAGTAAATGGAGAATGGAGGTCGTTTTACCGCTGCCGAGAAAGCCGGTAATCAGGTTCGTTAGCGTCACGTTGGCTCCAGAATGAACATCTGTAATAAAGTCACAGGTACGCAATATCTTGGCGAAAAATGACGTAAAAGAGAAGACTTAGGGCGGACAGACAACATATCTGTCCGCTAAATAGCAGGATCTGTTAAAGATTCACGGTGGAAATGATTGCCTGACGTGCGCCTTCGGTTGTCAACCGGTGCCATGCCTGCTGAATTTTGCTGACGAACGCGGCATTTTGCGGCAGGTCGGTGCCGAAAATTTCGCTCAGCGTGAGCAGGGCGGTCACGCGATCATGTTCATTGCTACTGGCAACGATAGACTGAATTTTTTCGACCAGTGGGTCACGTACATCAATGGCATTCCCGCGTTCATCTGTGCCGCTGACATAGCGCATCCAGCCTGCTACGCCGAGCGCCAGCAGTGGCCAGTCACTTTCACGTTGCAGGTGCAGGCGAATACCTTCCAGCATGCGCTGAGGCAGTTTCTGGCTGCCGTCCATCGCGATTTGCCAGGTGCGGTGTTTTAATGCCGGATTGGTGAAGCGGTCGATCAGGCTGTCGGCGTAACCCTGCAAGTCCACGCCGGTGATGCGCAGCGTAGGAGCCTGTTCCTGCATCATCAAACGCAGCGCTGCACGGCGAAAATCAGCGTCCTGCATACAATCGCTGATGTGTTCGTAGCCTGCCAGATAGCCGAGGTAGGCGAGGAAAGAGTGGCTGCCGTTCAGCATCCGTAGTTTCATCTGTTCCCACGGCAGCACGTCACTCACAAGCTGCACGCCCGCAATCTCCCAGTCAGGACGTCCCGCCACAAAATGGTCTTCTACCACCCATTGAATGAAGGGTTCAGAACTGATGGCGCACGGATCGTTAACGCCAATCGCCGCTTCAATTTCCGCCAAAGACTCTTCTGTCGCCGCCGGAACGATGCGATCGACCATGGTCCCCGGGAAGCTAACGTGTTCCGCTATCCACTGCGCCAGCTCTGGTGAGCGCTTGTTGGCCATGCCCAGCACCGCGTTTTTTACCACGTGGCCGTTGTCCGGAATATTATCGCAGGAAAGCACGGTGAACGGCACCAGCCCGCGCTCGCGGCGACGGTGCAGGGCTTCGACCAGAATGCCCGGAGCGGAATGGGGTTCAGACGGATTTTCCAGATCGTGAACGATCCGCGGCTGCGACAGGTCCAGACGACCGGTGGCCGGGTCGATGCAGTAACCTTTTTCAGTAATGGTCAGGGAAACAATCGCCACCTGCGGCTCACAGAATTTCTCAATGATCGCTGCCAGGGAATCGAGTTTAGCGTTCAGGCATTCATTCACCGCGCCAATAATAATCGGCTGATTACCGTCCGCACCTTTCTCCAGCACGGTATAAAGGTGGTCCTGGGCGCGTAGCTGGCTCATCAGCACATCGCCGCTGAATAAGCTTATTTCACACAATCCCCAGTCACCGCCCTGCGCGTTCAGCACCCGGTCCGTTAGCAGCGCCTGGTGAGCGCGATGAAATGCGCCAAAGCCGAAGTGGACAATCCGAGAGCGGAGCTGTTGTCGGTCATACTGAGGCAACTGCACGTTGTCGGGCAGCGTGGCGGTGGCGATCGTCTTCATTATATAAACACCTGCTTAACCATTAATTAACAACAGGTAGTGTAAAGTTATATGACAGCAAATTGAATTGGTGTGCCGTATTTATCCGGGGAATGTGAGCTGGATCAATCAATGCCGGGGCGGAAATTGACCCTTTCAGAGAAACATGTATGGTAGTCGTCATCTGCATCACTAATATTGGTATAACAACTTAAGAGGGTGAAACAATGGAACAAACCTGGCGTTGGTATGGACCGAATGATCCGGTTTCTCTTGATGATGTGCGCCAGGCTGGCGCCACCGGCGTTGTGACCGCACTGCACCATATTCCAAACGGTCAGGTCTGGCCGGTTGATGAAATTAAAGCGCGTCAGGTACTGCTAGCCGAAAAAGGGTTGACCTGGTCCGTCGTGGAAAGTATTCCGGTTCACGAAGATATTAAAACCCAGTCCGGTGAATGCAAAACGTGGATTGCGAACTACCAGCAGAGCATCCGTAACCTCGCGGCCTGCGGTATTGATACCGTTTGCTACAACTTTATGCCGATTCTCGACTGGACCCGTACCGATCTCGAATACACCCTGCCGGACGGTTCGAAGGCTCTTCGTTTCGATCAGATAGCCTTTGCGGCATTCGAGCTGCACATCCTCAAGCGCCCAGGTGCTGAAGCGGATTACAGCGCAGAAGAGCAGCAGCAGGCGAAAGACTATTTCCATGCGATGAGCGCGGCAGAAGTCGAAAAACTGACTCGCAACATCATTGCTGGGCTGCCGGGCGCGGAAGAGGGTTACACCCTGGACCAGTTCCGCAAACGTCTGTCTGAGTACGATCACATCAGCAAAGATAACCTGCGTGAAAACATGGCGGTATTCCTGCGCGCTATCGTTCCGGTGGCAGAAGAAGCAGGCGTGCGCCTGGCAGTCCATCCGGACGATCCACCGCGTCCAATTCTCGGCCTGCCGCGTATCGTTTCGACCATCGAAGATATGCAATGGCTGAAAGAGACCGTCGACAGCATCTATAACGGTTTCACCATGTGTACCGGTTCGTATGGCGTGCGTGCCGACAACGATCTGGTCAAAATGATTGAAACCTTCGGTGACCGTATTCACTTCACTCACCTGCGCGCGACGTGTCGTGAAAGCAATCCGAAAACCTTCCATGAAGGTTCGCATCTGAACGGTGACGTGAATATGGTGGCGGTGGTTGACGCTATTCTGTCTGAAGAGTTACGCCGAAAGAAAGCGGGCGACCTGCGTCCTATCCCGTTCCGTCCGGACCACGGGCATCAGATGCTGGACGATCTGAAGAAGAAAACCAATCCAGGTTATTCGGCAATTGGTCGCCTGAAAGGGATGGCTGAAGTGCGCGGCGTAGAGCTGACGCTGAAAATGACCAAATACCCAGAACTGCTGTAATTGCGGTTAAACTGCTAGCCTGTTTGCCCGATGGCGTTGACGCTTATCGGGCCTACAAAATCTGAACCGTAGGCCCGGCAAGTGCAACGCCGCCGGGCGCTCATATCAAAAATTAGTCAGCGCGGCCCATATAGCGGCACTCTTCGATATGAATGCGGATTTTTTCGCCGGTCGTCAGGTATTCAGGTACCTGAATAACCAGGCCGGTGTTCAGCGTCGCGGGTTTAGTACGGGAGCTGGCGGATGCGCCTTTGATGCCCGGAGCGGTTTCCACAATTTCCAGATCAACGGTCTGCGGCAGCTCAAGGCCCAGCAGCTGGCTGTCCCACAGCAGGACCTGCATGTCCGGCATCCCACCTTCTGGAATAAACTGAATCTCTTCTTCAATCTGATCTTTGTTGAAGGTGTACGGCGTGTAGTCTTCTTTATCCATGAACACGTATTCGTTGCCGTCGATGTAAGAGAAGTCAACGAAACGGCGAGTCAGGGTCACGGTATCGACAATATCGTCGCCTTTAAAACGCTCTTCAACCTTGGTACCGGTACGCACATCGGCAAAGCGCATTTTGTACAGCGTTGCTGCGCCACGGGCGCTCGGGGACTGAATATCAATATTTTTTACAATCAGCAGTTTGCCGTTGTAATTCAGCACCATACCTTTTTTGATTTCATTCGCTCTTGGCATTGCAATAATCCTGTTTCAGGGAAGTCTAAAATATCGCGTAAAAGTACTCGTGCCGCGGCTTTCAGGCAAGTGGAATTCGCTGGTTTTGTGAAAAGGTGATAAGGTGCGTTTCCAGATAAATGAGAGAGTGAAAGATGGATTGCCGACCGGACTGTGGCGCGTGTTGTACCGCGCCTTCGATTTCCAGCCCAATCCCGGGAATGCCCCACGGCAAGCCTGCCAACACGCCCTGCATTCAGCTAGATGAGCAGCAGCGTTGCAAAATATTTGGCTCGCCGCTACGCCCGAAAGTGTGCGCCGGGCTAAAGCCTTCCGCAGAAATGTGTGGCGCAACGTCACAGCAGGCGATGACGTTTCTCATTCATCTGGAAGCGTTAACCGCGCCCTAAACGTCTTTGATGCGCCATAAACCGAAGGTGGTGATGATGCACATCCCCAGCGCAATCCAGAACACCGCATGATAGCTCCAGATTTCTGCCACCACGCCTGCCATTGAACCAGCGATAATCCAGCCCACGCGCGTAGTGTTGCTGTACAGCGTGGTCGCAGCTCCCGCCTGACCGGGCATCAAATCCTGAAAATAGAGCATGCCAATCCCTGCGAGAATGCCGATGTAAATGGCGTTCAACAGTTGCATCGCCAGCAGCAGCGCAGGGGAGTGAACGGTCAGCATCCCGATGTAGAAAAATATCCCCGCCACTACCGCCACGCGCATCAGAAAACGCTTACCGAAACGTTTGGCGTAATAGCCCGCAATCAACATGGTCGGGATTTCCAGCCCGGCGGCGGTGCCCATCATCAGCCCGGCGAGTTTCTCCGGCAGATGCAGTTCATCAATAATGAACAGCGGCATATTAATGATGTACAGGCTGTTAGTGCCCCACATCATCGTACAGATGACGAACAACAGCAGAGCGTCTCGACGGTTGGTACGCGGCGCTTCAATGCGCGTGCCTGCGGCCGGGCGCACTTTACGCATGCTGGGCAACAGCATCCAGACAACCGCGCCACAAATCACATAAGCCACTGCAGCGGACAGGTACATGGTGGTAAAACCAAAGCCCATCGCCAGCGCATAGGCCACGGGCGGGCCAATCACCCACGCAAGTGAAACCTGCGCCCGGAGAATAGAGCTGAACATCACCGCCTCACGGCCCGTTTTATCGGCGTGTTCACGCGCAAGGGCAAACATCTGCGGGTTGGACGTCGAGCCGAAGCTGCTAAGGAAGACGCCAACAAACAGCAGAATGAAGTAGTTGCGGTTCCATGCGAACAGCACGCAGGCCATCATCCCGAGCAAACAGCAAAAGACAATCAGTGACTTACGATCGCCCTGTCGGTCCGAACGACCGGCGAGAAATTGACTCACCAGGATGCCAATTACCGCGCTGCCGGTAAAGAAGAAGCCGACCATCGCCGGGCGGACGTGGACTTCATTGGTCAGAAACAGGCTCAGGGTTGGCGTCTGCAGTGCGCCAGCAATGCCAGTCAGAAACGCAACCAGAAGGAAGGCGGATGAGGTCAGATCAAATCCCCGGCGCGGGGCAGCAACGGTCGTATTAGACATTTTGGGTTATCAAAAAACAGGAAGAGGTCGAAGTTTACGCTGGCTGTCAGAAAATAAACAGTAGGTGCGTCAATGAATGCACAAAAAATCAAAATGGTATTTCATAATGAGAATCACTCCTGGCTGACGGTGCTGAACGCAGCGGCTGACGAAGCGGGAGAGCGTCAGCAAATGTGGCGGGAAGGATAACGAAATGTGCAGTAGCTCTAAATTCTGACATCCAAAAATAAACTTTGCTTGCGCATTGTACAAGGCTGACACAGACTCATTGAAACGTTTCAGCGTCATATTTTCATCTTACAAGAAGCAGGGTGACGTATTTTTTCTCAAGTTAGCTGAAACGATTCAATTCAGCGAGAGAGGAGAACCATGTTCAAGTTATCAGCACAGGATATTCATCCCGGTCAGCAGGCCGAGAATAAAGAAGAGGCGATTCGCCAGATAGCGTCAGCTCTGGTCAGCGCCGGTAACGTTGCGAACGGTTACGTCGATGGAATGCTGGCTCGCGAGCAGCAGACCTCAACGTTTCTTGGCAACGGTATCGCCATCCCTCATGGCACCACCGACACCCGCGATCAGGTACTGAAAACCGGCGTTCAGGTTTATCAGTTCCCACAGGGCATTACCTGGGGCGAAGGGCAGACCGCGTATGTCGCGATCGGCATCGCCGCCAGCTCTGACGAACACCTCGGCCTGCTGCGTCAGCTGACGCACGTGCTGAGCGATGATGACGTGGCTGAACAGCTGAAAACCGCGACCACCGCGGAAGAGCTGCGCGCGCTATTGATGGGCGAAAAACAGAGTGAAGCCCTGAAACTCGATAACGACACCCTCACGCTGGACGTCGATGCGAGCAGCCTGGTGACGTTGCAGGCGCTAAATGCTGCGCGTCTGAAAGAAGCGGGTGCCGCGGATGCCGGATTTGTTGCACACGTCATTAATGACCAGCCGCTGAATCTGGGGCAGGGCATCTGGCTGAACGACAGTGCTGAAGGCAACCTGAAAAGCGCCGTTGCGGTGAGCCGGGCTAAAGCGCCGTTCACCGTCGATGGGCACTCCGCCGCGCTGCTGGTGACCGTTGCTATGGCCGATGAACAGCCAACTGCGGTGCTGAGCCGTCTGAGTGCATTGCTGCTCGACAATAAAGCTGAACGCCTGCTGAACGCCGATGCCGCAACGCTGTTAGCGCTGCTGACCAGCGACGATTCTCCTGCGGAAGATCTACTGAGTGCGGAATTTGTTGTCCGCAATGAACACGGACTCCACGCGCGTCCAGGAACCATGCTGGTGAACACTATCAAACAATTTAGCAGTGACATTACCGTCACCAATCTCGACGGCAGCGGAAAACCGGCTAACGGTCGCAGCCTGATGAAAGTCGTGGCACTTGGCGTGAAAAAAGGCCATCGCCTGCGCTTCACCGCCCAGGGTGATGATGCGCAGGTGGCGCTGAATGCCATTGGCGAAGCCATCGCTTCCGGTCTTGGGGAGGGCGCGTAATGAGCAGACGTGTTGCCACAATCACCCTCAATCCGGCCTACGATCTCGTAGGGTTTACCCCGGAAGTTGAACGCGGCGAAGTGAACCTGGTGCGTACCACCGGTCTGCATGCGGCGGGTAAGGGCATTAACGTTGCGAAGGTCCTGAAAGATCTCGGCATTGATGTGACCGTTGGTGGCTTTCTGGGTAAAGACAACCAGGATGGCTTCCAGCAGCTGTTCAGCGAACTCGGTATCGCCAACCGTTTCCAGGTGGTTCAGGGCCGTACCCGTATTAACGTCAAACTGACAGAAAAAGACGGTGAAGTGACCGACTTTAACTTCTCCGGTTTCGACGTCACGGCAGGCGACTGGGAACGTTTCGTTAATGATTCCCTGAGCTGGCTGGGTCAGTTCGACATGGTGTGCGTCAGCGGCAGTCTGCCTGCGGGTGTCAGCCCGGAAGCCTTCACTGACTGGATGACGCGCCTGCGCAGCCAGTGTCCGTGCATCATTTTTGACAGCAGCCGTGAAGCGCTGGTGGCCGGTCTGAAAGCTGCACCGTGGCTGGTTAAACCGAACCGTCGCGAGCTGGAAATCTGGGCCGGTCGCAAACTGCCAGAAATGAAAGACGTGATTGAAGCTGCGCACGCACTGCGCGAACAGGGCATTGCTCATGTGGTGATTTCACTGGGTGCTGAAGGCGCGCTGTGGGTCAACGCATCCGGTGAGTGGATAGCAAAACCGCCGTCCGTAGAGGTGGTGAGCACCGTTGGTGCCGGGGATTCGATGGTGGGTGGCCTGATTTACGGCCTCCTGATGCGCGAATCCAGTGAACATACGTTACGCCTGGCAACAGCCGTTGCTGCACTGGCTGTCAGCCAGAGTAACGTAGGGATTACCGATCGTACCCAGTTGGCCGCGATGATGGCGCGTGTTGACTTACAACCCTTCAATTGACAGCAGGAGAGGCATAATGAAAACGCTGCTGATTATCGATTCCGGACTCGGACAGGCGCGCGCCTATATGGCGAAAACCCTTCTGAGTGCGGCGGCCCAAAAAGCCCATTTAGACATTATCGACAACCCGAACGACGCTGAGCTGGCGATTGTGCTGGGTTCTGCACTGCCAGCAGATAGCGCGCTGAACGGTAAACAGGTTTACCTCGGCGATGTGAATCGCGCGGTGGCACACCCGGAGCTGTTCCTGAGCGAAGCTAAATCTCACGCAGCGCCATACGTGACGCCTGCGGTGATTGCGCCAGTGGCGAAAAGTGGTGCCAAACGCATCGTGGCCGTTACGGCTTGCCCGACCGGTGTGGCACACACCTTTATGGCCGCAGAAGCGATTGAAACCGAAGCGAAAAAACGCGGCTGGTGGGTGAAAGTTGAAACCCGCGGATCCGTCGGGGCGGGCAATGCGATTACGCCGGAAGAAGTGGCGGAAGCGGATCTGGTTATCGTCGCGGCTGACATCGAAGTGGACCTGGCGAAATTTGCTGGTAAACCGATGTACCGCACTTCAACCGGTCTGGCGCTGAAGAAAACGGCGCAGGAACTGGATAAAGCGGTAGTTGAAGCTGAACCGTATTTGCCGAAAGGCAACGTGCAGTCGGCTCAGGAAGGCAAGAAGAAAGGCGGCGGGGCGTACAGCCACCTGCTGACCGGCGTATCTTACATGCTGCCGATGGTGGTCGCGGGCGGTCTGTGTATCGCGCTCTCCTTCGCATTCGGTATTACCGCGTTCAAAGAAGAAGGCACGCTGGCGGCGGCGCTGATGCAAATCGGCGGTGGTTCAGCCTTCGCGCTGATGGTTCCGGTGTTAGCGGGTTATATCGCATTCTCCATCGCGGACCGTCCGGGCCTGACTCCAGGTCTTATTGGCGGTATGCTGGCAGTCAGCACCGGGGCGGGCTTTATCGGCGGTATCATTGCGGGTTTCCTTGCCGGTTACGTCGCGAGAATGATCAGCACCAAAGTGAAGCTCCCGCCTAGCATGGAAGCGCTGAAACCGATTCTGATAATCCCGCTGTTTTCCAGTCTGATTGTCGGTCTGGCGATGATTTACCTGATTGGTAAACCGGTTTCGGGCATCCTCGCGGGTCTGACGCACTGGCTGCAAACCATGGGTACCGCGAATGCGGTTCTGCTCGGCGCCATCCTGGGGGCGATGATGTGTACCGATATGGGTGGCCCGGTGAACAAAGCGGCTTACGCGTTTGGTGTCGGGCTGCTGAGTACGCAAACTTATGCGCCGATGGCCGCAATTATGGCGGCAGGCATGGTACCACCGCTGGCGCTTGGTCTGGCAACGATTGTGGCACGTCGTAAGTTCGATAAAGCGCAGCAGGAAGGGGGCAAAGCCGCTCTGGTGCTCGGTCTGTGCTTCATTACCGAAGGTGCGATTCCGTTTGCGGCCCGTGACCCAATGCGCGTTCTGCCTTGCTGTATCATCGGTGGCGCGGTAACAGGCGCAATGTCGATGGCGGTCGGTGCGAAGCTGATGGCCCCGCACGGCGGTCTGTTTGTCCTGCTCATCCCAGGCGCAATCACCCCGGTTCTGGGTTACCTGATGGCGATTGTTGTCGGTACGCTGGTAGCGGGTCTCTCTTACGCGGTGCTGAAACGCCCGGAAGCAGAGGCCGTTGCTAAAGCAGCGTAAACCACCCTCTCGTTCTAAAAGGCAGAGCTCGCTCTGCCTTTTTTACGTCAGCAACGCACTAAAATTTCTCTCCGGATCCATCGCCAGCGCGAGGGTGAACAATGCCTGTTTGTTGCTGATGGCATATCCCGTTTTCTTTTTTTGCAGTAATCCATCCCGGGTAAATTGCGCAATCACGTACAGCAAGTGACGATACGATACGCCCATATATTCTGCGGCCTGCGTATGTTTTTCCTGATAAAGCTCGCCATGTTGGGTCAGCAAAATAAACGCCGCCAGTCGGTTTGTCAGCGGGAAAGACTGGTTTTGCGTCAAAGAGACAATGTTCCGATAGTTCTTACGGCTAAGCGCAATGCAGAGGTTGCGTAAAAATGTCACATCATTGAGCAACTGCGGACGGAACGATTTCATGGGGAGTGTGAGGCACCAGCACTCCTCAATGGCCTGTACAGCGCGTGGCTCGTGGCGGGTATCCACCAGCTCGATTTCACCGATAAAGCAGGACGCGCCGAAAAAATCGATCAATGAAACGCGGCCATTAGGCAGCGTGGCATAAAGTTTGGCCCTTCCGCGGACCAGATAAAACAACCAGACGGGCTGCGCGCCTTCCTCAACAATGTAGTCTCCGGCAGCGATGTGAAACAGATGCGTCGCCCGCTCAACGGCCACGGAAAACCGCCCGAGGTAGCCTGAATCACGGATCAGCTGCTTTTTGAGATCGTCGTTATAGATTTCTTTCATCGCCCTTTCCCGGTATGAGATTTCTCATATCCAGCATACGTTTTGCGTTGTTACGATTCAATCATCACTCTGGTTTACATTTCATCGTCGAAATGAAAATAACGCTGTCGTTAATCACCGAGGAAATAAAAATGGAAAAGAGAAAAATCATTCTTGATTGTGACCCGGGTCACGATGATGCCATTGCGATTATGATGGCTGCGAAACATCCAGCCATTGATTTGTTGGGGATTACTATCGTCGCCGGAAATCAGACGCTGGATAAAACACTCGTGAATGGCCTAAATGTTTGTCAGTATCTGGATATAAATATCCCGGTATATGCGGGTATGCCAAAGCCGATTATGCGTGAGCAAATTGTGGCTGATAATATTCATGGGGAATCGGGGCTTGATGGTCCTGTTTTTGCACCGCTGACACGCAAAGCTGAAAATACGCATGCTGTTAAGTATATTATTGATACCCTGATGGCGAGTGACGGTGATATTACGCTAGTGCCCGTCGGACCACTCAGTAATATTGCAGTAGCAATGCGCATGCAGCCTGCTATTTTGCCGAAAATACGTGAAATCGTTCTGATGGGTGGGGCGTACGGTACTGGCAATTTTACCCCGTCGGCAGAATTCAATATCTTCGCCGATCCAGAGGCGGCCCGGGTTGTCTTCACTTCTGGCGTGCCGCTGGTAATGATGGGACTCGACTTAACCAACCAGACTGTCTGTACCGCAGAGGTGATCGCGCGTATGGAAAAAGTCGGTGGGGCGGCCGGGAAATTGTTCAGCGATATCATGAATTTCACGCTCAAAACCCAATTTGAAAATTACGGACTGGCAGGCGGCCCGGTACACGATGCCACCTGTATAGGCTATCTCATTAACCCTTCACAGATTCACACTCAGGACATGTACGTCGAAATCGATGTGAACAGCGGCCCATGTTATGGACGTACCGTCTGTGATGAGTTGGGCGTGCTGGGCAAGCCCGCAAATGTCAAAGTGGGGGTGAGTATCGACACTCATCAATTTTGGGATTTAGTGGAAGAGTGTGTGGGCATGTACCGTTTGGCTAAATAACGGCCTCTGAATCCAGGCATGTTCCACCTGACATGCCTGAAACTCTTCCTGGGCAGCAAGCGGTCGCCCTTAAAAAATCAGACCTGGCATAAGAGATAATCATTATGGATATAATGAGAAGTTTTCTGGGTATGGTAGTTTTACTGGCAATTGCGTTTTTACTGTCGGTAAATAAGAAAAATATTCGCTTGCGCACCGTTGGTGCAGCATTGTTATTACAAATTGTTATTGGTGGCATTGTGCTTTATTTCCCTCCGGGGAAATGGTTAGCTGAACAGGCGGCCTTAGGCATTCATAAAGTTATGTCTTATAGCGATGCCGGAAGTGCTTTTATTTTTGGTTCTTTAGTCGGACCCAAAATGGATGTGGTATTTAACGGCGCTGGTTTTATTTTTGCTTTTCGCGTATTGCCAGCCATTATCTTCATCACAGCGTTAGTTAGTTTACTGTATTACATCGGCATAATGGGGAGCTTGATCCGAATTTTGGGGGGGATTTTCCAGAAAGCCCTGGATATCAGTAAGATAGAATCTTTTGTTGCCGTAACGACCATCTTTCTCGGGCAAAACGAAATCCCGGCAATTGTGAAGCCGTTTATGGATAAGCTCAATCGCAACGAACTGTTCACTGCTATTTGCAGCGGGATGGCCTCCATTGCCGGTTCAACGATGATTGGTTATGCAGCGCTTGGCGTACCGATTGATTATCTGCTGGCAGCTTCGTTGATGGCAATCCCCGGCGGTATTCTGTTTGCCCGGATGCTGAGCCCAGCCACAGAGGCTTCTCAGGTCTCGTTCGATAATTTGTCTTTCACAGAAACACCGGCAAAAAGCGTGATTGAGGCGGCGGCCTCAGGCGCAATGACCGGGCTGAAAATTGCCGCAGGCGTCGCGACGGTGGTAATGGCTTTCGTGGCTATTATTGCCTTACTGAACGGTATTATTGGTGGCGTTGGCGGCTGGTTTGGTTTTGGTCACGCCACGCTTGAAGGTATTTTCGGTTATCTGCTTGCGCCACTGGCATGGTTAATGGGTGTGGATTGGGGAGATGCTAACCTTGCGGGGAGTTTGATAGGGCAAAAACTGGCGATCAACGAGTTTGTGGCATATCTGCATTTTTCGCCTTATCTGCAAGCAGGCAGCAGCCTGGATGTGAAAACTATCGCCATTATCTCTTTTGCACTGTGTGGATTCGCCAACTTTGGCTCCATTGGCGTGGTGGTCGGGGCATTTTCAGCCATTGCGCCGCAGCGTGCGCCGGAGATTGCACAACTTGGCCTTCGGGCGTTACTTGCGGCCACGCTCTCCAATCTGATGAGCGCGACCATTGCCGGTTTCTTTATCGCTCTGGCGTGATACCGATGAGCACAGCGGATGTGCTCGTTTTACGCCGCAGCAACTTCATTCTGCTGCGCTTTCAGCCATGCGATTTCTTCAGCCCAGATATCCGGATTAACGGTTTCCAGCACCATCGGGATGCCGTCGAAGCGATTGTCCTGCATTATCCAGCGGAACGCATCGTGGCCGATATTGCCTTCACCGAGGCTGTGATGGCGGTCAACACGGCTGCCGAAAGCGCTCTTGGCGTCGTTCAGGTGCATTCCGCGCAGGTAGTTAAAGCCAACGATACGTTCGAATTCTGCGAAGGTTTTTTCACACTCTTCAGCGCTGCGTAAGTCATAGCCTGCGGCGAAGGCGTGGCAGGTATCGATGCACACGCCGACGCGGGATTTATCTTCCACGCCATCTATGATGGCCGCCAGGTGTTCGAACTCAAAGCCCAGATTGCTGCCCTGACCGGCGGTATTTTCGATAACTGCGGTGACGCCTTCGGTTTGTGCCAGTGCGATGTTGATGGACTCGGCAATGCGCGCCAGACAGTCATCAACCGGGATTTGCATCAGGTGGCTGCCCGGATGGAAGTTCAGCAACGTCAGCCCTAACTGCTGACAGCGGGTGAGTTCGTCGACGAAGGCTTCACGGGATTTCTCCAGCGCATCGGTGACGGGATGGCCGAGGTTAATCAGGTAGCTGTCGTGCGGCAGGATTTGCGCCGGGGAGAAATGGTATTTTTCGCAGGCAGCTTTGAAATCGTCGATGACCTCGCTGGTCAGCGGGGCCGCACGCCACTGGCGCTGGTTCTTGGTGAACAGGGCGAATGCAGTGGCCTCAAGTTCCGCAGCGCGGATCGCGGCATTGGCGACACCGCCGGAGGCGCTGACATGTGCTCCGATGTATTTCATAAAAAACTCCTGTTAAACCCGCCTAAAAGGAAATGCATAGCAAAGGCTAATCATAGCGGGTTAACAGGAGAGTGATACAGTGCTTTATGCCATCAGGGCATGAACTGCAACGTTAATCATGCCACCGCCGACGATGAGCCAGACGAACAGCATCAGTGCCATCAGCAGCGGTTTCGCTCCGGCTTTTTTCAGTGCGCTGACGTGGGTAGTTAAGCCCAGAGCCGCCATCGCCATCGCCAACAGTACGGTGTCGAGGGTTACCAGCACGTCTACAACCGCTTTCGGTAACAGGTGGAACGAGTTGAAAATCGCCACCACGATGAACAGGACTGCAAACCACGGAATGGTGATTTTGCTTTTCTCACCGTTGCCCGCAGGTGCCAGTTGTTTAACGCGAGCGGCCAGGATAATCAGGAACGGTGCCAGCATCATCACACGCAGCATTTTGGCAATCACTGCCGCATTTTCAGCATCCGGGCTGACTGCGTGCCCAGCTGCCACAACCTGTGCAACTTCATGCATGGTTGAACCCATGTAAATCCCGTAGGTTTCCGGAGTAAACCAGTGGGCCAGTACCGGGTACATCGCCGGGTAGAGGAAAATGGCAATGGTCCCGAAAATCACAACCGTCGCAACCGCCACGGTGACTTTGCTGGATTCAGCTTTCAATACCGGTTCTGTTGCCAGGACGGCCGCCGCGCCGCAGATACTGCTGCCCGCGCCAATTAACCAACTGGTCTGTTTATCAAGGCCAAACACTTTCTGGCCGAGGAAAGACGCCAGTAAAAAAGTGCTGGAGAGCGTCAGCACGTCGATGGCGATCCCGCTGAAACCCACGTCAGCAATTTGCGAAAACGTCAGGCGGAAGCCATAAAGAATGATGCCCAGACGCAGCAAATGCTGCTTGGCGAACAACACACCGCCGTCGCAGCGCTGCCAGATTTTTGGGTAAACCGTGTTGCCGACGACCATCCCAAGCAGAATAGCCATCGTCAGTGCGCTGAATCCCGCACCGGCAATCGCCGGAATGCTTCCGGTCCACAGTGCAACCCCGGTAATTAAGGCGGTAAGCGCCAGGCCCGGGACAAAATGCCCGAACGAATGTCGGCGTCTGTTGAGCGTGAGTGTTGTCATAACCTTCTCCTTTATCTGGATTAAAGGTTACGTGCCGCTGGCTTAAAAATAAAATTGATTATATGTTTATAATCAATCTGAATAACTGGTATAGATGAGGTTTCTATGCACATCACCTTACGCCAGCTGGAAGTTTTTGCTGAAGTGCTGAAAAGCGGTTCGACAACCCAGGCCTCGCAAATGCTGTCGTTATCGCAGTCGGCGGTCAGCGCGGCGCTTACCGATCTGGAAGGCCAGCTCGGCGTGCAGCTGTTCGACCGGGTCGGAAAACGACTGGTGGTGAACGAACATGGCCGTCTGCTGTATCCACGCGCGCTGGCGACGCTGGAACAGGCAACCGAAATCGAGCAGTTGTTTCGCGAAGATAACGGCGCTATCCGTGTTTTCGCCAGCAGCACTATCGGTAACTACATTCTGCCGGAAATCATCGCCCGCTATCGTCGTGATTTTCCGTCGCTTCCGCTGGAGCTCAGCGTCGGTAACAGTCAGGACGTGATCAACGCCGTCAGCGATTTCCGCGTGGATATCGGACTCATCGAAGGACCATGCCACGCCGCAGAAATTATTGCCGAACCCTGGCTGGAAGATGAGCTGGTGGTGTTCGCTGCACCAGGCTCGGCGTTACTGACAGGGGAGGTGACGCTGGCGAGGCTGGCCGAAGCGCCGTGGATCCTTCGCGAGCGCGGTTCCGGTACGCGTGAAATCGTCGATTACCTGCTGCTGTCCCATTTGCCGGAATTTCATCTCGGGATGGAGCTTGGTAACTCTGAGGCCATCAAGCACGCGGTACGCCACGGCTTGGGCATCAGCTGTTTGTCACGGCGCGTGATTGCCGAACAGCTCGACAGCGGCACGCTGGTCGAGCTTCCTGTCCCGCTGCCGCGCCTGACGCGCAAGCTCTGGCGTATTCATCACCGGCAAAAACACCTTTCAAATGCGCTGCAGCGTTTCCTGCGATATTGCGATATTTGATGGCATGGCGCAACGGCGGAATAAGGGCTTTACTTATAATTTGTGCTTCATCATGAAGCTCTCTTATAAGTGCGCATTTGTGCCGGAAGGAACGGCGATCGTCTGCTACAATCGCGCCTCATTTTTTGGAAGGACAGCATTTTCCTATGGTTTCCGAAACTAAAACCACAGAAGCGCCCGCGCTCCGTCGCGAACTTAAGGCGCGTCACCTGACGATGATCGCTATTGGCGGTTCAATCGGTACAGGATTGTTTGTTGCCTCAGGGGCAACCATTTCGCAGGCGGGCCCAGGCGGCGCACTGCTTTCTTACATTCTTATTGGTCTGATGGTGTACTTCCTGATGACAAGCCTTGGCGAACTGGCAGCATTTATGCCGGTGTCAGGCTCGTTTGCGACCTATGGTCAGAACTATGTAGAAGAAGGTTTCGGCTTCGCGCTGGGCTGGAACTACTGGTACAACTGGGCGGTAACTATCGCCGTCGACCTTGTCGCCTCACAGCTGGTCATGAATTATTGGTTCCCGGACACGCCGGGCTGGATCTGGAGCGCACTGTTCCTCGGCATTATGTTCCTGCTGAACTGGATCTCGGTCAAAGGCTTCGGCGAAGCGGAATACTGGTTCTCGCTGATTAAAGTGACCACCGTTATCATCTTTATCGGTGTTGGCGTGCTGATGATTTTCGGCATCTTTAAAGGCGCTCAGCCGGTAGGCTGGAGCAACTGGACAACCGGCGATGCGCCGTTTGCTGGCGGTTTTGCGGCGATGATTGGCGTGGCGATGATTGTCGGCTTCTCCTTCCAGGGTACCGAACTTATCGGTATCGCGGCGGGTGAATCCGAAGATCCAGAGAAGAACATTCCACGCGCGGTGCGTCAGGTGTTCTGGCGTATCCTGCTGTTCTATGTGTTCGCAATCCTGATTATTAGCCTGATCATTCCTTATACCGATCCGAGCCTGCTGCGTAACGACGTGAAAGACATTTCCGTCAGCCCGTTCACGCTGGTATTCCAGCATGCTGGCCTGCTGTCTGCGGCGGCGGTAATGAATGCGGTTATCCTGACGGCGGTGCTGTCTGCCGGTAATTCCGGGATGTATGCCTCGACTCGTATGCTTTACACCCTGGCCTGTGACGGTAAAGCTCCGCGTATTTTCTCGAAGCTTTCCAAAGGCGGCGTGCCGCGTAACGCACTGTATGCGACCACCGTGGTAGCGGGGCTGTGCTTCCTGACGTCTATGTTCGGCAACCAGACTGTTTACCTGTGGCTGCTGAATACTTCAGGGATGACCGGGTTTATCGCCTGGCTCGGTATTGCTATCAGCCATTACCGGTTCCGTCGCGGTTACGTTATGCAGGGTCTTGACCTGAACAATCTGCCGTACCGTTCAGGTTTCTTCCCGATTGGGCCAATCTTTGCGTTCGTCCTGTGTCTGATTATCACGCTCGGCCAGAACTACGAAGCCTTCCTGAAAGATACCATTGACTGGGGCGGCGTAGCGGCAACCTACATCGGCATCCCGCTGTTCCTGGTTATCTGGTTCGGCTACAAGCTCTCGAAGGGCAGTCGCTTCGTACGCTACAGCGAAATGACATTCCCGGAACGCTTCAAACAGTAAGTGATTCTCCCTATGAAAACCCTCCGCCGGAGGGTTTTTTTTTGCCCAGCGGCGCTGCGCTTGCGTGGACCTACGGATTTTGTAGGCACGGTAAGCGTAGCGCCACCGGGCATTTTGATACCGCTATTATACCCTTCAGACATAATTTCTAACAATTGAATTGATAATTGTTATCATTCTTCTTATCATCTACGAACTTTCAGGATGAAGCCACTCTCCCGCATCTTGTCCGAGGACGCTAACGGACCAGGGTGACCAGCCACATCTGCACTTTTTTGGTTGTTGTTGTTTACCTCATGGAGAAAGGAAATGTTCAGGTTAAATCCTCTTGTTCGGGGCGGGTTGTGTGCATCCGCATTTGCGCTGTCGATGCCCGTAATGGCTGAAAACGACGGTGAAACCCTGGTGGTCACAGCCTCCGCGACGGAGCAGAGCGTGAAAGATGCGCCGGCCAGTATCAGCGTGATTACCCAGCAGGATCTTCAGCGCCGTCCGGTGCAAAATCTGAAGGACGTATTACAGGACGTCCCGGGCGTGCAGCTCACCAACGAAGGGGATAACCGCAAGGGCGTCAGTTTGCGTGGACTCGACAGCAGCTACACCCTGATTCTGGTCGACGGCAAACGCGTTAACTCGCGCAACGCCGTGTTCCGTCATAACGATTTCGACCTCAACTGGATCCCGGTAGACGCCATAGAACGTATCGAAGTGGTGCGCGGCCCGATGTCGTCGCTGTACGGGTCCGATGCATTAGGGGGTGTGGTAAACATTATCACCAAAAAAATCGGCCAGAAATGGCACGGGACGCTGACCGCTGATACCACTATTCAGGAACACCGCGACCGCGGCGACACCTATAACGGCCAGTTCTTTACCAGCGGTCCGCTGATCGACGGCGTGCTGGGGTTGAAAGCCTACGGTAACCTGTCCAAACGCGAAAAAGACGAACAGCAGAAATCGTCAACGACGGCCAGTGGTGAATCCCCGCGGATTGAAGGCTACACCAGCCGCGACGGCAACGTCGAGTTTGCCTGGACGCCAAACGACAACCACGATTTCACCGCCGGATACGGCTTCGACCGTCAGGACCGTGATTCTGATTCCCTTGATAAAAACCGTCTGGAACGCCAGAGCTACTCCTTGAGCCACAACGGCCGTTGGGACCTGGGCAACAGTGAGCTGAAGTTCTATGGCGAAAAAGTGGATAACAAAAACCCGGAAGCGGCTGGCGTTATCACCTCTGAAAGTAACTCCATTGACGGCAAATACGTGCTGCCGTTGGACGCCATCAATCAGCTGCTGACGGTGGGCGGCGAATGGCGTCACGATAAGCTCAAAGACCCGGTCAATTTGCAGGGCAGCGGTAACACATCCGCCAGCCAGTACGCGCTGTTTATCGAAGACGAATGGCGGATTTTCGAGCCGCTGGCGCTGACCACCGGTGTGCGTATGGACGACCACGAAACCTACGGCGACCACTGGAGCCCGCGTGCGTATCTGGTGTACACCGCCACCGACACCGTGACGGTCAAAGGCGGCTGGGCAAATGCCTTCAAAGCGCCATCATTGCTGCAACTCAGCCCGGACTGGACCACCGGTTCCTGCCGCGGTGCCTGTGAAATTGTCGGCAGCCCGGACCTGAAACCGGAAACCAGTGAAAGCTACGAGCTCGGCATTTATTACGCCGGGGAAGAAGGCTGGCTGGAAGGCGTGCAGGGCAGCATCACGACTTTCCAGAATGATGTCGATGACCGCATCAGCATCAGCCGTACGGCTAACGTCGATCAGGCGAAAGACTACCCGAACTATGTGGGCCTGAATGCCGACGGCGAACCGATTTTCCGCTATTACAACGTCAACAAAGCGCGTATCCGCGGCGTAGAAACCGAGCTGAAATTCCCGCTGACGGAAGACTGGAAAGTCACGCTGAACTACACCTACAACGACGGTCGAGACCTGAGCAACGGCGGCAACAAACCGCTGTCCGAGCTGCCATACCACACGGCGAACGGCGTGGTGGACTGGCAGGCGACGCAGGACTGGTCCTTCTATATGCAGGCGAACTACAGCGGCGAGAAACGCGCCATGACTACAAACGGCGCAACGCCGGGCGGATATGTTATCTGGAATACTGGCGGCGCGTGGCAGGCGACGAAGAATGTCAAACTGCGTGCGGGCGTGCTGAACCTGACTGATAAGGATCTCAGCCGCGATGATTACAGCTACAACGAGGACGGACGTCGCTACTTTATGGCGGTGGATTACCGTTTCTGAGTTAGCGTACTGAAGAACACTATCGAACAGCGCCGCCTTGCAAAGGGCGGCGCTTTTTTACTGCGTTAAACCGGACGTCTTTGCGGCGGGTATTCGGCATCAGGTTGATGGGTGATGCGGTTTCGCAAATCGCGACGTACCAGTTCAATGGTCCAGAACCAGAAAATATGCCCCAGAATTTCAGAAACGTATTCCTCGAAAGGCAGTTCGGACAGCGGTGGCGTCAAATGCAGCAACGGAAAACTGATCCCGTGTACGCAAATTGTCGAGAGAATACCCGCCATGACCCCTTGCCACATTTTCACTTTCGCAAAGACTTCTGCGACCAGGCAGTAGCCTACGGCAAACACCAGAGAGAAGATGATATGGGTCACCATCACTGGGTTAATAATGTGTTCGGAAAAGGTATAGACGGTGGAGGTGGGGTCGATGCCCAGATAATCCCGCAGGAAAATATAAGGCGGATTGAACTCATTACGGCCCAGCGAAAAAGTGCGTGGAGGCAGCGGAACTTCGGCCCCCCATTTCACAAACGCCGACAAAATTCCGCCTACGATCCCCACTAACAGAGCCACACCATAACGCCGGTTTTGCGGCGCCGTTTTCATCAATAAAGTCGTTGTCATCATAAAAAATCATCCCTAATTCATAAGAGTAAAAGCGATGAGAGAATACGCTGACCCGCGGATGAAAATTGTGATGAAGATTATAGTTGACGTGTTTTGATTGTTTTTGAGTTTTTAAGCGCGTAGGTCAGTAGGCCCGGTCAGCGGAGCGCCACCGGGCAGCAAGCGGGTGTTACTTCAGCAGATGCTGCGCATGGAAGCGCAGGTGATCTTCTATAAAGGACGCAATAAACCAATAGCTGTGATCGAAGCCGGACTGAATGCGCAGCGTTAACGGCCACTGGGTCTGGCGGGCGGCTTCGGCCAGCACCGCAGGTTGCAGTTGATCCGCCAGGAACTGATCGGTATCGCCCTGATCGATTAATGTCGGAATGGCGCTGGCCGCGTCACTCGCTAACATCAGTGCACAGCTGTCCCACGCTTGCCAGCTCGATTTATCTTCCCCGAGATAAGCGCTAAACGCTTTCTGGCCCCATGGCACCCGGGTCGGGTTAACAATTGGCGCAAAGGCAGAAACGCTGGTGTATTTGCCTGGGTTTTTCAACGCCAGAATTAACGCGCCGTGGCCGCCCATCGAATGGCCGGAAATCGCGCTGCGCTCGGCGACGTTGAACTGTGCCTGAATCAGCGTGGGGAGTTCGTCACGCAGATAATCGTACATCCGGTAATGCGCGGCCCACGGGGCCTGCGTTGCGTTGAGGTAGAACCCGGCACCTTTGCCGAGATCGTAGCCCTCGTCATCTGCCACGTTATCGCCGCGCGGGCTGGTGTCTGGCATTACCAGGACGATACCGAGTTCGGCTGCGACGCGCTGGGCGCCTGCTTTTGTCGCGAAATTCTCGTCGTTGCAGGTCAGGCCTGACAGCCAGTACAGCACTGGCGGCGGCGTATTATCGCGCGGCGGTGGCAGAAAAATACTGAACGTCATGGCGCAGTTCAGCGTGCTGGAGTCATGCCGCCAGCGTTGCTGCCAGCCCTCAAAACAACGGTGCTCTTCGAGCAATTCCATGCAAGGCTCCCGGGTGAGTGATTGAAAATGTTCTGATTCATCATACAGATCATGTGCAGCGATGAATAACTTTCGCTTCCGCATTGCAGTTACATGCTGCATCATAAACATAACTTTACATTAACATGCGAGATTAACATGGCGCTACGTACCGCGCTGAGTGGGTTTGTCATGCTGGTGGTCGCCATGGGGATTGGGCGTTTTGCCTTCACGCCTCAGGTGCCGCTGATGATTGCTGACGGACAGCTTACGCTGACCAGCGCCGGGCTGGTCGCCGCGATGAATTATCTGGGATATTTGCTGGGTGCCTGGGATGCGATGCGGGCCCACCGCGGTGTGGAAGGGCGGCTGTACGCCGGGATCCTGGGCGCGGTGGGGCTGACGTTTCTCTCTGCCTGGGCCGACAACGCCTGGTTGCACGCCGTTCTGCGACTGGTGATTGGCGCAATGAGCGGCTGGGCGATGGTGTTGACGGCAGCCTGGACCAATGAGCGTCTGGCACAGGCCGGACGTCCCGGCCTGAGCGCCGCGGTGTTTGCCGGGCCGGGGGCGGGGATTGCGCTGAGTGGTCTGTTGGCGGTCTATATCCATGCGCAGCAGCTCAGCGCCGCCGCGGGCTGGCTGCTTTACGGCCTGCTGGCGCTGGTGTTGATTGCCTTTATTTCTCGCTGGCTACCGCGTCCTGGCGATTTTCATCGTCCAGGCGGTCAGCCTGAACCTTTGCATTTGACGGCAAGCCTGAAACGTCTGGTCTGGAGCTACAGCCTGGCGGGCTTTGGCTATATACTGCCCGCCACCTTTTTATCGCAAATGGCCGCCGCGCGTTTTCCCGGCAGCCTGTTTGCCCAGTTCCTGTGGCCCGTATTTGGCGCGGCGGCGGTGGTCGGCATTGGATTGAGTATTTTGCTGCGCGGTGTTGGCCACAGCTATCAGCGACTGGCGATTGTGTTGTGGTTACAGGGCGTCGGCGTGCTGGCCGCCTGGCTGGTGCCGGGAATGAGCGGCCTGGTTACTGGCGCGTTGCTGGTGGGCGGCGGCTTCCTGTGTGCGGTGCAGCTTTCATTACTGTACGGACGGGAGCTCGCACCGCAGCATACGCGTTACATGGCCGGATTATTAACCACCGGTTATGCCGTCGGTCAACTGGTGGGGCCGATGACTTCCGCGCTGTCGACCTGGCTGACACAGCGCCTGGAGCCTGCGCTCGGCGTGGCGGCAATCGCGCTGTTGATAGGGGGGATGCTGGTCTGGCGTCCACCGCAAGAAAGGTTAAGCCAATTTCAATAATTATCACCGTGAATACTGGATTCTGTGCGCGGCCTCACGCACAATGAGTGCTCACTTTGCCCTCAGAGTGCAAAGGTCGCCACACCTGCAGGAGAACAAGAATGCCATCATTGAGTAAAGAAGCCGCGCTGGTTCATGAGGCGCTGTTAGCGCGTGGTCTGGAAACGCCGCTACGTCCCTCGGTTGAACTGGATAATGAATCACGCAAGCGTCTGATTGCCGGTCATATGACCGAAATTATGCAGCTGCTGAATCTCGATCTTAGTGATGACAGCCTGACGGAAACGCCGCACCGCATCGCCAAGATGTACGTCGACGAAATCTTCTCTGGCCTCGATTACGCCAACTTCCCGAAAATCACTGTCATTGAGAATAAAATGAAGGTCGATGAAATGGTGACCGTGCGCGATATCACCCTGACCAGCACCTGCGAGCATCACTTTGTCACCATCGACGGCAAAGCGACCGTGGCCTACATCCCGAAAGAGTCGGTGATTGGCCTGTCGAAGATTAACCGCATTGTGCAGTTCTTTGCCCAGCGTCCGCAGGTGCAGGAGCGTCTGACGCAGCAAATCCTGACCGCGTTGCAGACTCTGCTCGGCACCAATAACGTGGCAGTTTCCATTGATGCTGTGCATTATTGCGTGAAAGCGCGTGGCATTCGTGATGCGACCAGCGCCACGACGACCACTTCGCTCGGTGGACTGTTTAAGTCGAGCCAGAACACCCGCCAGGAGTTTCTGCGCGCCGTTCGTCACCACAACTAATGCTTAAAGCAGGTACTTAATGGAGCGAAACGTCACGCTGGATTTTGTTCGCGGCGTCGCTATTCTTGGGATCCTGCTGCTTAATATCGTTGCCTTTGGCTTGCCAAAGGCGGCGTATCTCAATCCTGCCTGGTACGGCGATATCACTCAACGTGATGCGTGGACGTGGGCCGCTCTCGACCTGTTTGCACAGGTCAAATTCCTGACGCTGTTTGCTCTCCTGTTTGGCGCTGGCCTACAGTTGCTGCTTCCCCGCGGCAAACGCTGGATCCAGGCGCGGCTTTCTCTGTTAGCAATACTCGGTTTTGCACATGGGCTTCTTTTCTGGGACGGCGATATTCTGCTGGCCTACGCGCTGGTTGGCCTGGTCTGCTGGCGGATGGTGCGTGAAGCGCAAAGCGCAAAATCGATGTTTAACACCGGCGTGGTGCTGTACCTGATTGGCATAGCGGTCCTGGTGTTTTTAGGGCTTATCTCCGGCGATACGCCAAACCGTTCCTGGGTCCCGGATCCGGCCAACCTGCAATATGAACAGTACTGGAAGCTGAAAGGCGGAATGGAGGCTATCAGCAATCGCACGGATATGCTGTCCGACAATCTGCTGGCGCTTGGCGCACAGTACGGCTGGCAACTGGCGGGTATGATGCTGATGGGCGCCTCGCTAATGCGCTGTGGCTGGCTGAAAGGCCAGTTCAGCCTTTCACATTACCGTCGCGTGGGCGCGCTGTTAATAACCCTTGGCGTGCTGATAAACCTGCCTGCGACGATCGCGCAATGGCATTTTGACTGGTCTTATCGCTGGTGTGCGTTCTTGTTACAGGCCCCGCGCGAGCTGGGTGCGCCGTTTCAGACTGTCGGTTACGCCGCGTTAGCCTACGGCTTCTGGCCACAAATATGTTCTTCACGCCTGGTGGGAGCGATAGCCTGCGTTGGGCGTATGGCGCTTTCCAACTATCTGCTGCAAACCCTTATCTGCACCACGCTGTTCTACCGGTTTGATTTATTTATGAAATTTGACCGATTGACGCTGCTCGCCTTTGTGCCAGCCATTTGGCTGGTGAATATCCTGTTCTCCGTTATCTGGCTGCGCTATTGCCGTCAGGGGCCGGCGGAATGGCTGTGGCGGCAGTTGACCGCACGGGCCGCAGGGGTATCCATTTCTAAAACATCCAGATAACGATCTGGATCACAATCATTAACAAAACGGATGTAACCGTTTCCATCAGTGTGACCTTCTTCACGTAGTCCTCGCCCGCTCGCTGCCAGAATAGCCACCTTGCTCAACACAGGGGGTGACTGTGAGTTGCTGCCAATTTCAACAGGACGGTGGTTATGATCACCATTCGTGATGTGGCCCGCCATGCGGGTGTTTCCGTCGCGACCATTTCCCGCGTGCTGAATAACAGCCCGCTTGTCAGTCCTGAAACCCGGGAAATCGTAATGAAAGCCGTCTCGGCGCTGGGGTATCGGCCCAACGCCAACGCGCAGGCGTTAGCGACCCAGGTCAGCGACACCATCGGCGTGGTGGTGATGGACGTGTCGGATGCGTTTTTCGGGGCACTGGTCAAGGCCGTCGATACCGTTGCTCAGCAGTTTCAGAAAAACGTGCTGATCGGCAACAGCTATCACGAAGCGGAAAAGGAACGTAACGCCATTGAGGTGCTGATTCGCCAGCGCTGCAATGCGTTAATCGTGCATTCCAAAGCATTGAGCGACGCAGAAATCAGCGAGTTCCTCGAGCATATCCCCGGCATGGTGATGATTAACCGCATTGTGCCTGGCTATGAACACCGCTGCGTTGGGCTTGATAACGTCAGCGGCGCAATGATGGCGACGCGGATGCTGCTTAATCAAGGGCATACCCGCGTGGGTTATCTGGCCTCCAGTCATGGCATTGAAGATAACCAGATGCGTCAGGAAGGCTGGCTGCGCGCGATGAGCGAGCAGGGCATTGTTGCGCCGGAATCCTGGATTGGCACCGGCTCACCAGATTTGCAGGGTGGCGAAGCGGCGATGGTTGAGCTGTTGGGACGCAATCAGGGCCTGACGGCGGTATTTGCCTACAACGACAACATGGCGGCTGGGGCGCTGACGACGCTGAAGGATAACGGGATTGCGGTGCCACAGCATCTGTCACTCATTGGTTTCGATGATATTCCGATTGCCCGTTACACCGATCCGCAGCTGACGACGGTGCGATACCCGATTGTGTCGATGGCAAAACTGGCGACGGAACTGGCATTAATGGGCGCGGCGGGGAAGCTGGATCCTCTGGCAACTCACTGTTTTATGCCGACCTTAGTGCGTCGTCATTCGGTGGCATTGAAGCAATCTGTGGGGTCGATCACTAACTTATAATGTGCCGTGATGTAACCGCTTTCAATTTGTGAGTAAATTCACAGTATCTTAACATTCGCCTGTCTATGATGTCAGCGTTTGTAAGGCTGAAACACTATGTAACGGTGATTAATCACTTTTAGTAGTGCAATAAAGCGATAAGCAATCAATTAAACGCACGTTGGAGCGTTACCGAACACGGAAGATGGTTTTTGGATTAATTTTACTTCGGCGGTCAGTAACAATTCATTAACGTTGTGCCTGCCGACATAAGCTACCCTGCATAAAAATAACCGGAGATACCATGAATAAGAAGGTGTTAACCCTGTCCGCTGTGATGTCTTGCATGTTGTTCGGTGCCGCTGCTCATGCAGCTGATACCCGTATCGGCGTAACCATCTACAAATATGACGATAACTTCATGTCTGTGGTACGCAAAGCAATTGAGAAAGACGGCAAAGCAGCGCCAGACGTTCAGCTGCTGATGAACGACTCGCAGAACGACCAGTCAAAACAGAACGACCAGATCGACGTACTGCTGGCGAAAGGCGTGAAAGCGCTGGCCATCAACCTCGTTGACCCGGCTGCGGCAGGCACCGTAATCGAAAAAGCACGTGGTCAGAACGTGCCGGTGGTGTTCTTCAACAAAGAGCCGTCCCGCAAAGCGCTGGACAGCTATGACAAAGCCTTCTACGTCGGTACTGACTCTAAAGAGTCTGGCGTGATCCAGGGCGATCTGATTGCTAAACACTGGGCGGCTAACCCTAATTGGGACCTGAATAAAGATGGTCAGGTTCAGTTCGTGCTGCTGAAAGGCGAGCCGGGTCACCCGGATGCTGAAGCGCGTACCACCTACGTTATCAAAGAGCTGAACGCGAAGGGCCTGAAAACCCAGCAGCTGCAGCTGGATACCGCAATGTGGGATACCGCTCAGGCGAAAGACAAAATGGACGCATGGCTGTCCGGTCCTAACGCTAACAAAATCGAAGTGGTTATCGCCAACAACGATGCGATGGCAATGGGCGCAGTCGAAGCTCTGAAAGCACACAACAAATCCAGCATTCCTGTGTTTGGTGTGGATGCGCTGCCAGAAGCGCTGGCGCTGGTGAAATCCGGTGCAATGGCCGGTACCGTGCTGAACGATGCAAACAACCAGGCGAAAGCCACCTTCGATCTGGCGAAAAACCTGGCTGATGGCAAAGAAGCCGCTGCGGGTACCAACTGGAAAATCGAGAACAAAGTGGTTCGCATTCCTTACGTTGGCGTCGATAAAGACAACTTGGCTCAGTTCATCGGTAAGTAATTTTATTTCAGTGTATATACCCAAAATACTTCGAGTTGCAGGAAGGCGGCGACACAGTGAATCCCCGGGAGCTTACATAAGTAAGTGACTGGGGTGAACGAGGAAAGCCAACACACCTGCAACTTGAAGTATGAAGGGTATATCTCCCGTGCTGGATAGTCAGCACGGGAAAATATTAGCGCAGCCAGGGTTAACTATGGTCAGCAATAAAACAGAATCGTCAGGTGAAATCTTGTTGGAGATGAGCAATATCAACAAGTCATTTCCCGGCGTCAAAGCGCTCGATAATGTTAATTTAAAAGTCCGCCCTCATTCCATTCACGCATTAATGGGAGAGAACGGCGCTGGCAAATCGACATTATTAAAATGTTTGTTTGGGATCTACCAAAAAGATTCCGGTAGTATTATTTTTCAGGGAAAAGAGATTGACTTCCATTCCGCGAAAGAAGCACTTGAAAACGGTGTTTCGATGGTGCACCAGGAATTGAACCTGGTTCTCCAGCGCTCGGTGATGGACAATATGTGGTTGGGACGTTATCCGACCAAAGGTGTATTTGTCGACCAGGACAAAATGTACCGTGATACCAAAGCGATATTCGATGAGCTGGATATTGATATTGACCCTAACGCTCGCGTGGGAACATTATCCGTATCGCAAATGCAGATGATCGAAATTGCTAAAGCGTTTTCGTATGACGCCAAAATTGTCATTATGGATGAGCCGACGTCTTCCTTAACGGAAAAAGAAGTCAATCATCTGTTTAAGATTATCCGTAAACTGAAAGATCGTGGCTGCGGTATTGTTTACATCTCGCATAAAATGGAAGAAATTTTCCAGCTGTGCGATGAAATCACCATCCTGCGTGACGGACAGTGGATCGCCACTCAGCCGCTGGAAGGGCTGGACATGGACAAAATCATCTCCATGATGGTGGGCCGTTCACTGAACCAGCGCTTCCCGGATAAATACAACACGCCGGGTGAAACGATCCTTGAGGTGCGTAACCTCACCTCGCTGCGCCAGCCGTCAATTCGTGACGTTTCTTTTGATCTGCGTAAAGGGGAAATCCTCGGAATCGCGGGTCTGGTGGGGGCGAAGCGTACCGACATCGTTGAAACGCTGTTTGGTATCCGCGAAAAGTCAGGCGGCACAATAACCCTGCACGGTAAGAAGATTAATAACCATAGCGCGAACGAAGCCATTAACCACGGCTTCGCGCTGGTGACTGAAGAGCGTCGTTCGACAGGGATTTACGCGTACCTGGATATCGGTTTTAACTCACTGATTTCCAATATCAAAAATTACCGCGGCAAAGTGGGTCTGCTGGATAACTCCCGCATGAAGAGCGACACCCAATGGGTCATCGACTCCATGCGTGTAAAAACCCCCGGGCACCAGACGCAAATCGGTTCGCTTTCCGGTGGTAACCAGCAGAAGGTCATTATTGGTCGCTGGTTATTAACGCAGCCGGAAATTTTAATGCTGGATGAACCAACGCGCGGAATTGACGTTGGCGCTAAGTTTGAAATTTATCAGCTGATTGCGGAGCTTGCGAAAAAAGAGAAAGGGATAATTATCATCTCTTCTGAAATGCCAGAGCTGCTGGGTATCACTGACCGTATTCTGGTAATGAGTAACGGTATGGTTGCCGGCATTGTTGACACTAAAACGACTACGCAGAACGAAATATTACGTCTTGCGTCTTTGCACCTTTAAGATCAGGGGCTCCTCATGAGTGCGTTAAATAAAAAAAGTTTTCTCACTTATCTGAAAGAAGGCGGCATTTACGTTGTTCTTTTGGTATTACTGGCCATCATTATTTTCCAGGACCCCACATTCTTAAGTCTGCTGAACTTAAGTAATATCCTGACTCAGTCATCTGTTCGTATTATTATTGCCCTCGGCGTCGCCGGGCTGATTGTTACCCAGGGTACTGACCTTTCTGCCGGTCGTCAGGTGGGTCTGGCGGCGGTTATCGCGGCAACGCTGTTGCAGTCCGTTGATAACGCCAACAAGGTGTTCCCGGATTTAGCTACGCTGCCGATTCCCGTTGTGCTGCTGATTGTCTGCGCCATCGGTGCGGTGATTGGCCTGGTAAACGGGATTATCATCGCTTACCTGAACGTAACGCCGTTTATCACGACGTTGGGTACGATGATCATCGTGTACGGTATTAACTCCCTGTACTACGACTTCGTCGGCGCGTCGCCGGTGTCGGGCTTTGACTCGCACTTCTCGACGTTTACCCAAGGGTTTATCGCACTGGGGACATTCCGACTCTCGTACATCACCTTCTACGCGTTGATTGCGACGGTGTTTGTCTGGGTGCTGTGGAACAAAACCCGCTTTGGTAAAAACATTTTCGCCATCGGCGGTAACCCGGACGCAGCACGCGTATCCGGCGTTAACGTTGCCCTCAACCTGCTTATGATTTACGCGTTGTCCGGTGTGTTCTACGCCTTCGGCGGGATGCTGGAAGCGGGCCGTATCGGTTCGGCAACCAACAACCTCGGCTTCATGTATGAGCTGGATGCGATTGCCGCCTGTGTGGTCGGTGGGGTGTCATTCAGCGGCGGCGTCGGCACGGTGATCGGCGTGGTGACCGGTGTTATCATCTTTACCGTCATCAACTACGGTTTGACCTATATCGGCGTCAACCCGTACTGGCAGTATATTATCAAGGGCGGCATCATTATCTTCGCTGTGGCTCTTGATTCACTGAAGTATGCTCGTAAGAAGTAATCTTTCGTGTAGCAGCGATAAAAACCCGCCGTGAGAACGGCGGGTTTTTTCGTTTATCATCAGGGTGATAAACGCCCGTGTAAATTTAAACAAATTATTCCTCCGGTTGTTATTTCACCTTTGGCAGAATTTGTCCTCAAATGCCTTTTCTGATTGTGGCTTTCCGTACGGGAATATCCCGCCTTAAGCAACCGTATTTCCTGCCTGTGACAAGAAAACTGCCACGTCTGTCGTGATAACAACATTGAGTAATTCATGAACTATAGTGAAAAAATTGTACAAGAATGGATGGAGTTTTCATGCGTTCTGCCCGAACCAGCATTGGTGACGTTAACCGCGATCGCGGAAGACAAAGCCGGCGTATTGGCCGATGAGTTTTACAGCATTATGCTCACCGATCCGCATGCTAGCGTGTACATCAGTTCTGACGTCGTGCAGTCCCGCCTTCGCAACTCAATGAAAAAGTGGATTATCAACACCCTGACCCTGAAAGGGGAAGCGCTGTTGGGGTTTGCCGCGCATCAGTATGAGATTGGCAATATCCACTCACGCGTGGGCATTCCGGCAAGTCTGGTGCTGAAAGGCATGCGTATCATTACTCAGGAAATGTTGACCTATATTCAGTCGTTGGCATTAGAGCCGCAAACCAGCGTGCTGATGCAGAAATATGTATCGGTCTCGATTCAGATTGCCAGCGAGCTGATGACCTATGCCTATGAAAATTATCAGCTCAACGAAGCGAAGAATGAAGAGTCCTACCGCATCTCCAACCTGATTGATAACCCTGAACTCGAAAAAGGCAAACAGCAGGCGGCGTTGTTTAACTGGGAAAACGGGCTGATGTACGCGCTGGTATCGCGCACCAGTAATATCCAGTCTTACCTGCTGAACGACTCGGAGTTTGGCCTGTGGTTTCGTCACAAATGCGGCCAGCATTTTGGCAATCAGCCGGAAATCGCCAAAATTGGGATGCTGATTGAAGAGATCGACGGCATGCTGCAAAAAACCGCGAATACCGAAGGCAGCGCGCTGGAGTATATTCAGTCGTTATTAAGCGATATCCGCGCGAAAACGATGATCATCAATAACTTATTCACGTCGCTGTTTGAAGATGCCACGCGTCTGGAAAACGGCAAAGACGCGTTAACCAAGCTGCTTAACCGCCGCTTTATGTCCACCATTCTCAAGCATGAAGTGAAGCTGGTGATGGAGAATGGACGTAATTTGTCGGTGGTGATGCTGGATATCGATCACTTCAAAAAGATCAACGACACCTGGGGTCACTCTGCGGGCGACGACGTATTACGTCATCTGGCGACGATCCTGACCGATAACACCCGCGCCAGTGACTACGTGTTCCGTTACGGCGGGGAAGAGTTCATGATTGTGTATCTGGAATACAGCAAGCAGCAGACGCTTAATTTTGTTGAGTCTATCCGTGAAAAGATTTTCAGCACGCCATGCGAGATGCCTGACGGCTATAAGCTACAGCTCAGCGCCTCGTTTGGTGTCAGTCACTATCGCGGCCACCCGGACTATCAAAAACTGGTGGATGAAGCGGATAAAGCATTATACGAAGCGAAAAACACAGGCCGTAATAAGGTCGTGGAGTTTAAAGCGTAATCTGCCTTTAGCTGCCGCCGGTTCCTCGGCGGTCAGCGTTTATTCCCTGTCTGTAATTCCAGGAGCTGATCCGGCGTCACCGCCGGGTAGCCCTGCGCATCTTCCGGCACTTCATGCTGCGTCGGGATCGGCACCAGCGGCCCAAGGAAACGCGGCTCGCGCTTGAACAAATAGAGATCGGCTAACGCCCCAAAACGGGCGCCAAATTCGCGCACGCGCACGCTCCACATATTTTTCGGTGACGGCACGGCGTAGCACTGCGCCTGAATACCCATATGCAGGGCGATAAACAGCGCGCGCTCACAGTGAAAACGCTGCGTGATGATGATGAAGTCGTTGGTGTCGAACACTTTGCGGGTGCGGACGATGGAGTCCAGCGTGCGGAAGCCTGCGTAATCAAGCACGATATCCGCTGGATCGACACCTGCTGCAATCAAATCTTTGCGCATCGTCCGCGGTTCGTTGTAGCTCTGCAACGCATTGTCGCCGCTCAGCAGCAGGTAATTCACCTTGCCGCTGTTGTAGGCATTCAGCGCGCCCTGAATGCGGTAGCGATAATACTGGTTAATAACTCCGGTGCGATAATACTTGGCGGTGCCCAACACCACGCCGACCTGGCGGTAGGGCAGGTCCTGCAGTTCATCATAAATATACGGGGCGGTTTTCCAGCTCATCCAGCGGTCGAGACCCAGTGCGGTCAACAGCAGCAGGCCTGACAGGACTAACAGGCTGTATAACGCGCGCTTTAACATGGACTTGACTCAGTGATGAAAGAAGATTTACTCAGGCTACTGTACCCACGGGTCAATCGCAAGAAACAGTAGTTTAATTGGGGGGATTTTCAACAGAGCGGGCCAAACGCCCGCTCTGTGGTATCAGGCCAGCAGCGTGCGGTCGATATTCTGACAGCCTAGCGCTTTAAGTGTCGCAACGGTGGCATCCCACTGAATCAACGGCGCATCGGCACGTTCGGCCAGCATTGTTCGCTGAATGTCTGGGTAATCGTAACCGTTCAGGCTCAGCAGGTTCAATGCGCCCTGTAATGGCGGCAGTGTCGGGTTGAACGCGGCGTTCTCGGCATAGCTCCCGGAGAATATTGTGCCGTCGTGCAACTCTAGCGCCACGCCGGACGGGGACTTGCTGTACGGCGCATGACAACGGTTGGCAGCCTGGATCGCGGCCTGGGTCAGCGCATCGCCATCCAGCGGATAACCGTGATTCTGCGCATCCATCAGCAGGGTTTTGATATCCAAATCTTTCGGGCCAAACGCGTCCGGGAGATAGTCTTTCAGGGTGTGCGGTTCGCGTCCTGGTAGATTGATTTGCAGTTCCAGCCCGCTGTTCAGTTCGTTCATAAACTGACGGCAGTGGCCGCACGGTGTGTAGTTCACGGTAATGGCTTTCAGCGCTTTTTCACCGCGCAGCCAGGCGTGGCTGATGGCGCTTTGTTCCGCGTGAACGGTTTGCTGCATGGTGGCGCCGATAAATTCCATATTACCGCCGAAATACCAGCTGCCACTCACGCCACGGGCGATAGCGCCAACGTTGAAGTGGGAAAGGTCAGCCCGGGCGCAGGCAGCCGCCAGTGGCAGCAGCGCGAAAGCCAGCGCGTCTTCGTCCAGTCCCGTGGCTGATTTCAGCCCAGAGACCTGCTCAGCGCTCAGCATGGCAGGGAAATGCACATCAGCGAGCACCGGAGCGAGGGCAGACTGCAGTTCCGCACTGAGTTGCGGGAAAGCAGATTGAAAACGTGGATGCATGGCAATTGCCTCATTACAGGTTAAGGGATAACAGTGTACGGACCTGTTAATGGCTGATGTGTGACTTGGATCTTATTTTTTATGCAACCGATGAAAATTGAATGAAAGTTGTGTGATGTGTCGCATTAACCGACCACGGCTAAAATCACCGGAAACAGGAATGGGGCAATCAGTGAGGTCATTATTCCGCAAATCACCAACGCCAGCGAACTGAACGCACCTTCCTGATAATCAAGCTCAGCACAACGTGAGGTCCCCAGGGCGTGTGAAGCGGTACCCATCGCCAGGCCCCGCGCTGCTTTAGTGTTGATACGCATAAGATTTAACAATGTATGCCCAAATACCGCCCCGAGAATACCGACAAAAATGACGCACACGGCGCTGATCGCAGGGATCCCGCCGATACTGCCACTGACCGCCATTGCAATCGGTGTGGTGACCGATTTGGGTAATACTGACGCGGCGATTTGCGGTGTGGCCCCCATCAACAACGCGACCGAGGTCCCGGTTATCATCGCCACGACACTGCCAATAAAGCAGATGGTCATAATGGATTTCCAGCGAGCACGTATCTGATGCAGCTGTTCATACAGCGGGAACGCCAATGCGACAACAGCAGGTTGCAGCAGGTCGTTGAGCACTTTACTGCCCTGGAAATAGTGGTCATACGGCGTACCAGTGATCAGCAGAACCGGAATAATCACCACCATCGCGACCAGCAGCGGGTTCAGCAGCGGGATTTTAAAACGCGCGGCGAGTCTGCGAGCGGAAAAATACACAATGAGCGTTAACGGTAAAGACCACCAGATGTAATGCATCATTTGTTTCCCGCTCCTTTCTGACCGACAACTTTACGTTCGCCGTGTACGATATGGGAACTCCAGCTGACCACCACCAATATCACCAGTGTACTGACCGCACAGGACACGACCACCGGGCCAAACTGGGCACGCAACACATCAACATACTGCATCACGCCCACGCCAATTGGCACAAACAGCAGCGCCATATAGCGAATGAGAACGTAGCAGCCAGGGTTCACCCATTTTGCCGGGAGAATTTGCAGCGCCAGCAGCACGAAGAGAATAAGCATCCCGATAATGCTGCCTGGAATGGTAATGGGTAGCAGCGATGCGATAAAAATACCCGCATACAGGCAAGCGTAAATCAGTACAAAAGCGCGCAGATATTGCCAGATGATGTTCAGTGTTTTGCTCATGGTCATCGCCCTTGAAGAAACGCATTCATCATACAATTAAACCCTGGACTGTGCTACCGATCACATCATGAATTATGCGCATACAAAATATTCTCTTTTGGCACCCAGGGCAAAGCGCTAAAAAGCGCGAGAAATCTATGGCATACAGTGTATACCCAAAATAATTCGAGTTGCAGGACAAAACGCCTGAAGCGTTTTGAACAGCGCTTGCGCTGGCCCCGAAGGGGCGAGGCCATAGGCCGAGTAACGCGGCGACGCAGCGAATCCCCAGGAGCTTACTCAAGTAAGTGACTGGGGTGAGCGAGGAAAGCCAACGCACATGCAGCTTGAAGTATGACGGGTATAGTTGAAATGAGGCTTCAAACCGCGGGGTAACAACGCTACCATAGCGCTCCATTTTTCTCCGGATACTGATATGCGTGTTCTGCTGGCGCCGATGGAAGGCGTACTGGATTCACTGGTTCGCGGGTTGCTGACTGAGGTCAACGACTACGATCTTTGCATCACCGAATTTCTGCGGGTAGTGGATCAACTGCTACCCGCAAAATCCTTCCATCGTCTGTGCCCGGAGCTGCTGAATAACAGCCGGACCGATGCGGGCACGCTGGTGCGCGTCCAGCTGCTGGGTCAGCATCCGCAATGGCTGGCGGAAAACGCTGCCCGCGCGGTGGAACTCGGCTCATGGGGCGTGGATCTCAACTGTGGCTGTCCATCTAAAGTGGTGAATGGCAGCGGCGGCGGAGCGACGCTGTTAAAAGACCCGGATCTCATTTATCGCGGCGCAAAAGCGATGCGCGAAGCCGTGCCTGCCCATTTGCCGGTAACGGTGAAAGTACGCCTCGGATGGGACAGCAGCGACCGCCAGTTTGAAATTGCCGATGCCGTTCAGCAAGCAGGCGCGACGGAACTGGTTGTGCACGGCCGTACTAAAGACGATGGTTACAAAGCCGAGCGCATTAACTGGCAGGCGATTGCCGACATCCGCAGGCGGTTGTCTATTCCGGTTATCGCCAACGGCGAAATCTGGGACTGGCAAAGCGCGCAAGAGTGCATGGCGACCACCGGCTGTGATTCGGTCATGATAGGCCGAGGAGCGCTAAACATTCCTAATCTGAGCCGGGTGGTGAAATTCAACGCACCGCGCATGCCGTGGCCGGAAGTGACGGAACTACTGCGCAAATACAGCCGCCTGGAAAAGCAGGGCGATACCGGGCTGTATCACGTGGCGCGCATCAAACAGTGGCTCGGCTACTTGCGAAAAGAGTATGACGAGGCCACTACGCTGTTCACCACCATCCGTACCTTGCAGGATTCGAATTCCATCGCCGACGCCATCGAGAAATACGCCCAGCGTCAACCCTTCGGTGCGACCGGGTGAGTATAAAACCTTCTCCCGTCAGGCGTTGTCAATTCAGACGGCTTTTTATGGGCTAAGATTCTGGAGGCAGTGTGGAGATCAATGTCCGGATATGTCTGGCTATTGCTTTTTAGAGGTTGACACGCTTTCCTAAACACCAATCTGCATTTTTATAATAAAATGCGCGTCCTTTCCGAAAACAGAATAACGATATGAAACGTACTGCTCTTGTTGCAGCCATGCTCAGTTTGCCGCTGTCTGCTGTGTTGTCCGGTTGCGCGCCGTCTCACGACACTGGTGCCCCTGTTAAACAGCAATTACCTGCTTCTCATGTTGATAATACCCTTCCGGTGGCCCTGCAAAATGGCTGGCCGCAGAGCACCTGGTGGGTGGATTATCACGATCCTCAGCTCAATAATTTGATCAACAGCGCGCTAAGCAATGCGCCTGATATGCAGGTGGCGCAGCAGCGCATCAAACTGGCAGAAGCACAGGCGCAGATGGCGCAATCACAGCTCGGCCCGGAAGTGGATTTCGGCGCTGACGTTGAGCGTCAGCAAATGTCTGCTGAAGGCCTGATGGGGCCGTTTGCGACCCACGAAGGCGGTGGCCCATGGTACACCAACGGCACGCTGGGCCTGACCGCAGGCTGGGATCTCGACCTGTGGGGTAAAAACCGCGCGCTGGTGCAGTCGCGTATCGGGATGGTCAAAGCCCGCTCCGCAGAGCTGGCGCAAACCCGCCAGGTGCTGGCGAGCAGCGTGGCGCGTCTCTACTGGCAGTGGCAGACCGAAGCGGGCATCAAACAGGTGCTCGAGCAGGTTAAGCAGGAACAGAACAGCATTATCTCCGTTGATAAAGCGCTCTATTCCCGGGGCATTACCTCCTCCGTGGAAGGGGCGGAGAACGACATCAGCGTCAGCAAAACCGATCAACAGCTGACCGAAGTCGCCGGCAACATGAAGGAAATCGAAGCCCGTTTGATGGCGCTGACCAACAGCCAGAGCAGCGCGCTGTCGCTGCATCAGGTCGCACTTCCGGCGGTGAAAACTCAGATGCCTGCATCGCTGGGCTACGACCTGCTGGCGCGTCGTCCTGATCTCCAGGAAGCGAACTGGTATATCCAGTCTTCGATGAGCGAAGTGGATGCGGCGAAAGCGGCGTTCTATCCGGACATCAACCTGATGGGCTTCCTGCAACAGGATGCGTTGCATCTGAGCGACCTGTTCAAACATTCTGCCAACCAGATGGGCATCACCGCCGGTCTGACGCTGCCGATTTTCGACAGCGGTCGCCTGAATGCGAACCTGGATATCGCCGATGCGCAGCGTGATTTGTCGGTTGCCAATTACAATAAAGCGGTGGTGGATGCGGTTAATCAGGTCGCGAAAACCGCCAGCCAGCTGGAAACGCTGATGGAGAAAAACCAGCAGCAACAGCAGGTGCTGAAAGACTCTGACCGCGTAGTGCAGCAGGCACAGGCGCGACTGTCGGCCGGGATCCTTTCTGGCTCTCAGGTCAGCATGGCGAAACTGCCTTCCTTGCAGGAGCAAATCGGTTCGCTGCGCCTTCAGGGCCAGTGGGTTGATGCCAGCATTCAGCTGACCTCGGCGCTCGGCGGTGGCTACCACTACACCGGAAAATAATCCCCCGCAGTGTGACTTTCCTATACTTACCTCCTGGGTTAACGCCAGGAGGTTCTCATGACAACAAAAGTTGCGGTTGTCACCGCATCGGATTCCGGGATTGGTAAACAGTGCGCGCTGCAATTGGCGCGCAAAGGTTTCACGCTCGGCGTGACGTGGCACTCTGATGAACAGGGCGCCCGTCAAACCGTGCAAGAACTTAACTCGCTGGGCTGCCAGGCTCAGGCCATTCAACTCGATTTAAGTCATCTTCCACAGGGCGCGCAGGCGCTGGATACCCTCATTCAACGGCTGGGCCGCATTGACGTGCTGGTCAACAACGCCGGACGAATGACCAAATCTTCCGTACTGGACGTGACGCTGGACGACTGGCGGGAAACCTTCTGCGTGGATGTAGAAGGCGCATTGCTGTGTTCGCAGATTGCGGCCCGACACATGATTAAGCAGGGAGAAGGCGGGCGGATCATAAACATCACTTCCGTGCACGAGCACACGCCGTTGCCGCAGGCGAGTGCCTACACCGCCGCCAAACATGCTCTCGGCGGGTTGACCAAATCGCTGGCGCTTGAGCTGGTGGATCACAATATTCTGGTTAACGCCGTTGCGCCGGGCGCCATCGCTACGGCGATGAATAATTTGAAGGATGATGACGTGCAGCCCGGATCATTGCCCAATGTACCGATGGCAAGGCCGGGGAAAACCGAGGAGATCGCCGGGCTGGTGGCGTGGCTGTGCTCAGACGATGCGTCGTATGTGACCGGGCAATCGATGATTGTCGACGGTGGATTCATGTTGGTCAATCCGCAGTACCTGTCGCAAAAACAGGGCTAAGGAGAACGGCGCAGCGAACCTGCGCCTTACTCTTTGTCGCCTGATTGTGCATCTTTGCGGTCGCGGTAGGAAAACCACAGGCGCACCGCAATGACCGCAATCACCACGATAATCAGCCATGCCCAATGCTTAATATGCTGATCCAGATGATGTAACCACGGGCCGATCACTTCCCCGCCGAGATATCCCAACGTGGTGAACAGCATCGCCCACAGCACTGCGCCAAAGATATTGAGCGGCAGGAAGATTTTCGGTGGCAGACGGCTGGCACCAATTAACACCGGGCCAATCACCCGAAAGCCGTACATAAAACGGCTGCCGATAACGAACAGCCACGGACGGTTCTGAATCAGCCTCTGCGCCTTCTGGATTTTCTTTTGATGGCGGGAAAAGCGTTTAAGCAGGCGGCCACCGAAATGGCGTCCGAGAAAGTACAGCACCTGATCGCCAATCATCCCGCCGAGCGCCACCGACGCCACCACCAGCCAGAAGCGCAACAGACCCTGATGTGCCGCAACGCCGCCGAGCAACGTGACGGTTTCCCCTTCGGCTAACGCTCCAACAACCAATGCGGCGTAGCCATAGTGGCTAATCAGTGAATTGATATCCATACGGGTTTTATTGTCTCCCTAAACGCCGAATTCCTTTAAGCATACACCTCTGAATGACAATCACCAGGCAACGGACGTTCTGCCGTGGCGCTCTTTTTTGGGTTGTACAAAATATAATCTCCAGCGTGCATTATACTTAGCTCATGCTGTGTGAAGCCGAGAAAAGGAGGCTTTATGAATCATGTCTGGGGACTCTTCTCCCATCCCGATCGTGAAATGCATGTCATTCAGAGCGAGAACGAAACCGTCTCGCATCATTACACTCACCATGTGCTGGCGATGGCGGCGGTACCGGTTATCTGCGCGTTTATCGGTACTACGCAAATCGGCTGGAACTTCGGCGATGGCACCACCGTGAAACTCTCGTTGTTCACGGGTTTCGCGCTGGCGGTGCTGTTTTATGGCCTGATGCTGGCCGGGGTCGCGGTAATGGGACGGGTCATATGGTGGATGGCACGTAACTACCCGCAACGGCCGTCGCTCAAGCGCTGTATGGTGTTTGCCGGATATGTGGCGACGCCGATATTCCTCAGCGGCATCGTGGCGCTTTATCCGCTGGTCTGGCTGTGTGCGTTGGTGGGAACCGTTGCGCTGTGTTATACCGGCTACCTGCTGTACATCGGTATTCCGACGTTCCTCGGCATTAACCGTGAGGAGGGGATGAGCTTTGCCAGTTCGACCTTGGCGATTGGGGTTCTGGTGCTCGAAGTGCTGTTGGCGGCGACGGTGGTTCTGTGGGGCTATGGCTATCGTTTATTCTGACTTTAACTCATAGCGGGTGTTGATGATTTCATCACCCGCTATGCAGCATTTATTCACGATTAACTTGTGGCACGAGAAAGCTCTGGCACTGTATGATGCCCCGGCTTGCGTTTGTGAAGTGCATACAAATGCCTCCCGATATCATAACTTGCGTAAATAATTACCAGACACCTCACGATGCCTAAATTTCGAGTTTCTCTGCTCAGCCTCGCGCTGATGCTGGCAGTACCTTTCGCGCCTCAGGCGAGTGCTAAAACTGCCGCCGCAGCCGCTGCGTCGCAGCCGGACATTGCTTCCGGTAGCGCGATGATTGTCGATTTAAACACCAATAAAGTGATTTACGCCAGCGAGCCAGACCTGGTGCGACCCATTGCGTCAATTACCAAGCTGATGACGGTGATGGTGGTGCTGGATGCCCATTTACCGCTCGATGAAATGCTCAGCGTGGACATCAGCCATACGCCGGAGATGAAAGGGATTTACTCACGCGTACGCCTGAACAGCCACATCAGTCGCAAAAACATGATGCTGCTGGCGCTGATGTCTTCCGAGAATCGCGCGGCGGCAAGTCTCGCGCATCATTACCCTGGCGGTTACGACGCGTTTATTCGCGCCATGAATGCCAAGGCGAAATCCCTGGGCATGAGTCACACGCACTATGTGGAGCCAACGGGCCTGTCGATTCACAACGTGTCGACCGCGCGAGACCTGTCTAAATTGCTGATTGCGACCAAACAATATCCGCTGATGGGCCAGTTGAGCACCACCAAAGAAGACATGGCAACCTTCAGCAACCCGAATTACACGCTGCCGTTCCGCAATACCAACCATCTGGTGTATCGCGAAAACTGGAACATCCAGCTGACCAAAACCGGGTTTACCAACGCGGCGGGCCATTGTCTGGTGATGCGTACGGTGATGAACAATCGTCCGGTGGCGATGGTAGTGATGGATGCATTTGGCAAATATACGCACTTTGCGGATGCCAGCCGTCTGCGGACCTGGGTTGAAACCGGGAAAGTGATGCCGGTACCGCCTGCGGCATTGGCCTACAAAAAGCAGAAAGAAGCGCAGATGGCGAGTGCCATTCAGAATTCGTCGCAGCAGATAGCGCAGGCGGATTGACAGGCGTTGCCCGGCGGCGCTAGCGCTTGCACGGGCCTACGGAAACTATCCGCCGGGCAATAAACCTACTCCGGCAGCGTCCAGTCACCGTCGTTGAGCGGACGCTGCATGATCAACGTATCCCGCCAGTCACCCATCTTATAGCCGACGCTGCGCAGCTGTCCGGCCACTTCAAACCCGTGCTTTTTATGCAACCGCAGCGAGCCGGCATTATTATTGCCATCGCCGATCACCGCCACCATCTGTCGCCACGGGCCTTGTTCGCACACGTCAATCAATCGGGTGAGCAATGAACTGCCGACGCCGCGCCCGGTCATGCTGGCATCAACGTAAATGGATTCTTCCAGAGTATAACGATAGGCCGGGCGAGGGCGGTAATGGCTGGCGTAGCAGTAGCCGACGATAATGCCGCGATACAGCGCCACCAGCCAGGGCAAATCCTGTCCGGCGACGACGTTCATCCGCTCGCGCATCTCATCGACAGACGGGGGAACTTCCTCAAAAGAGGCGCGACCGTTCAACACATGCCAGGCGTACAGAGCAGCAATCGCATGCGCATCGTCAGGCCTGGCTTCGCGAATTTCCACTTCTGCACCGTATAAGACATCCACCGCTGACATAGTAACCACTCCTCGAGCCTCGGTATCAGGCTACTTTATTTGCCATTTTGGGCTTGGGCAGTGCTCAAAATCCTCACGTACTTCGTGTACGCTCCGGTTTTTCCGCGCTGTCCGCACCCAAACTGGCTGCAACAGTTACGCCTTGCGTTTAGCAATTGATCATGCCAGAGAAACGTTTCTCCGGCCCTTAACCGCTACTGTAATCGGAGTTAAGCCGCAATACACTACTCCCCCTTAATTCTGGGAGGGATTGGCTTCAGTTACGCTTTCAGCATCTTCGGGCGTACGGCCTTCACCCCAATATTTCTGCTTACTGGTCTTACCAATACCCGGGTTCATGCTGTTGGTCGGGTCATTTTCGCGATAAAACTGTTTTAACGTATCCGCCGCTTCATAAAGATGGCCCACGTTATGTTCAGCAGGATATTGTGCGCCGCGCTCGCGCAACAGGGCCAGCATCTGTTCCTTCAACTCGTGCGCGTCTACGCCTTTCTTAACGATGTAATCCTGATGGAAAACGTGACACATAAAGTGACCGTAATAGAGCTTATGGGTCAGCTGGCTGTCTATTTCCGGCGGCAGGCGCTCGAACCAGTCGGTGTCGTTGCGGCGAAGCGCAATATCCAGTGCCAGAATATCCTCTACCTCATCCGCATGGACCGCCTGATAGCGAATCGCTGCGCCCGCCGCCGCAAAGCGGTGCAGGAACGCCTTGCTGCCTTCTTCCGGCGTACAGGCGAAGAACGCGCCGTCGGCGGTTTTGAAGAACGCTGTCAGCCAGGTTTGCGCCTCGTCGATGCCGTCTCCGGCCATCTTCAGCATTAAATGATGTTCGTACTGGTTACGGTAACTTTTCATGCGATCCGGCAGATGCGCCGGGAACGCGTGGCCGAGTTTCTGCATAAAGCGGTCGGTGAAATGCGGTTTAAACAGCGGTACTTTTTCCAGCATCGCGTCGGTACGGCCCTTCAAAGTGAAAAACAGCGGCATTTTATCGGTGCCGAGTTTGTCGATCATCAGGAAGGTGTCTTTGCCGTACTGTTCCGCGATGTCGTAAATGTCGCGGTGCATGTATTCTCCGGCCACCGGAAGATTGGCGAAATTGGCCAGCATGTGGCGGCGGATTTCGGTCAGCACTTCCGGCTGATTTGTGCCGATGTAAAACACCTGCTGACGCTTTTCGGCTTCGAAAGTATCCAGACGCGCGGCGAAAACGGCGAGCTTCCCGGCGCAGCCGGAAGATTCAAACAGGCGATCCGGGTCGGCGTTATAGCGCGCCGGGGTATCGGCATCGACGTCACGCACGCGCGTCACGTAATCGTGATCATGGGCGTGACGGCCATCGTGTCGCACGTCGCTGTCTTTCAGGCGATCGTCGTCGAGCTTACTGAGGATTTGCTCCGGCGTTTCACCCAGATCGATGCCCAGATGGTTCACCAGTTGCAGTTTGCCGTCATCGGTAATGCGTGCAAACAGCGACATTTCGGTATACGCCGGGCCGCGCTGCACCAGCGAACCGCCGGAGTTATTGCAGATCCCGCCGATCACCGACGCGCCAATGCACGACGAGCCGATCACCGAGTGTGGCTCACGGCCGAGCGGCTTCAGCGCTTTTTCCAGCGAATAGAGCGTAGTGCCCGGATACGCCAGCACCTGCTGGCCGTTGTCGATCAGGTGCAGCTTATCGAGGCGCAGCGTGCTGATAATCACAATCTGGCGGTCGTAATCGTTGCCGCTCGGGGTAGAGCCTTCGGTCAGGCCGGTATTGGCGGCCTGCATCAGAATAATTTTGTCCGCCTGGACGCAAGCGCTCAGTACGCGCCACAGTTCCAGCAGCGTACCGGGGAAAACCACGGCGAGCGCATCGCCATGTCCAGAACGGAAGCCTTTGCGATAGCGGGCGGTTTTGGCGGGGTCGGTCAGCAGGTGTGAATGGCCCACCAGGCGGGTCAGTTCGGACAGAAAAGCGTTGTTATCATTGGTTGTCGTGGAAGACATCTTCTCACTCCTTGTGATGAGGAAAGTGTTGTGAGGCGCTTTTTTAGTGTTTCAAGAATAGCGCTTTGTATGACAATTTTGTGCAGGAATTCAGTGAAAATTCAGAGCATAACCTCCGCTTTCTGTTCGCACCCTTATCAGGCTTATGGCAAACTGCTGTTTTTTGGCAGGCTTTTGCCGCGCTTTTTGCTGATAACCCCGGTCTGAAGAGAGAGAATATAAGATGAAATGGCTTTGTTCTGTTGGCGTTGCCGTTAGCCTTGCGCTGCAACCGGCGATGGCCGATGAGATGTTCGGCAATCACCCGCTGACGCCAGAGGCGCGCGATGCGTTTGTCACCGCTCTGCTCAAGAAAATGACCGTCGATGAAAAAATTGGTCAGCTGCGTCTGATAAGCGTCGGCCCGGACAACCCGAAAGAAGCCATCCGCGAGATGATCAAAGACGGCCAGGTGGGCGCGATTTTTAACACCGTGACGCGCAAAGACATTCGCGCCATGCAGGATCAGGTGATGCAGCTCAGCCGCCTGAAAATTCCGCTCTTCTTCGCCTACGATGTGGTTCACGGTCAGCGTACCGTCTTCCCGATTAGCCTCGGTCTTGCCTCTTCCTTTAACCTCGATGCGGTGCGTACCGTGGGCCGCATTTCCGCCTACGAAGCCGCCGACGATGGCCTGAACATGACCTGGGCGCCAATGGTCGACGTTTCACGCGATCCGCGTTGGGGCCGAGCCTCCGAGGGTTTCGGCGAAGACACCTGGTTAACCTCGATGATGGGTAAAACCATGGTCGAAGCGATGCAAGGCAAAAGCCCGGCGGAGCGCTATTCGGTGATGACCAGCGTCAAACACTACGCGGCGTACGGCGCAGTGGAAGGCGGGAAAGAGTACAACACCGTCGACATGAGTCCGCAGCGTCTGTTCAACGATTATATGCCGCCGTACAAAGCGGGGCTGGATGCGGGTAGCGGCGGCGTGATGGTGGCGCTGAACTCCCTGAACGGCACCCCGGCGACCTCGGATACCTGGCTGCTGAAAGACGTTCTGCGTAAAGAGTGGGGCTTCAAAGGCATCACCATTTCCGATCACGGCGCGATCAAAGAGCTCATCAAGCACGGCGTGGCTTCAGATCCATCAGATGCGGTCCGCGTGGCGCTGAAAGCCGGGATCGACATGAGCATGAGCGACGAGTACTACAGCAAATATCTGCCGGAGCTTATCAAGAGCGGCAAAGTGACGATGGCGGAAGTTGATGACGCCACGCGCCACGTGCTGAACGTCAAATATGACATGGGTCTGTTTAACGATCCGTACAGCCACCTGGGGCCGAAAGATACTGACCCACAGGACACCAATGCTGAAAGCCGTCTGCACCGCAGCGATGCGCGTGAAGTGGCGCGTGAAAGCCTGGTGCTGCTGAAAAACCGGCTGAACACGCTGCCGCTGAAAAAATCCGGCACCATTGCCGTGGTGGGTCCGCTGGCTGACAGCAAGCGTGACGTGATGGGCAGTTGGTCCGCTGCGGGTGTTGCCGATCAGTCGGTGCCGGTTCTCGACGGGATTAAAACCGCCGTCGGCGATAACGCCAACGTGATTTACGCCAAAGGCGCGAACATCACCAACGATAAAGATATCGTCAACTTCCTCAATCTGTACGAAGAAGCGGTGAAGGTCGATACCCGTTCACCGCAGGCGATGATTGACGAGGCGGTCGCCGCCGCCAAACAGTCTGACGTGGTGGTGGCGGTTGTCGGTGAAGCGCAGGGCATGGCCCATGAAGCCTCCAGCCGGACCGAAATCAGCATTCCGCAGAGCCAGAAAGATTTGATTGCCGCGCTGAAAGCGACCGGTAAACCGCTGGTGTTGGTACTGATGAACGGCCGTCCGTTAACGCTGGTGCAGGAAGACCAGCAGGCTGATGCGATGCTGGAAACCTGGTTCGCCGGTACCGAAGGCGGCAACGCCATCGCCGACGTGCTGTTTGGTGACTACAATCCGTCAGGCAAACTGCCGATGTCCTTCCCGCGCTCGGTGGGTCAAATCCCGACGTACTACAGCCACCTGAACACCGGTCGCCCGTACAACGCCGACAAGCCGAACAAATACACCTCCCGTTACTTTGATGAAGCCAACGGCCCGCTGTATCCGTTTGGTTATGGTCTGAGCTACACCACCTTCAACGTTTCTGATGTGAAAATGTCTTCCGCGACCATGAAGGCCGACGGCAGCGTGACTGCCAGCGTGGATGTGACCAACACCGGCAAACGCGAAGGCGCGACGGTTATCCAGATGTATGTACAGGATGTCACCGCGTCGATGAGCCGTCCGGTGAAACAGCTGCGCGGTTTTGAAAAGGTCACGCTGAAGCCGGGTGAAACCCAGACCGTCAGCTTCCCGATAGACGTCAACGCGCTGAAGTTCTGGAACCAGCAGATGAAATATGCCGCAGAGCCTGGCAAATTCAACGTCTTTATCGGCGTCGATTCTGCCCGCGTGAAGCAGGGTGAGTTCGAACTGCAGTAACACACCATAAAGGCCGGGAAACCGGCCTTTTCTTTTGGCTGTTTTTTGTCTCCGCGTCACCACCGCTTCGCGTGAATCCATCTATCTAAATACGCTTTTGAGATTTCGAAAATACGGTTTTTCGACTATCTTTTAGTCTAACGCCCTGAAAATACACAACAGATGAGGAATAAGAATGGTCATAAAAACGTGGGGTATTGCGGGGGCGCTGTTGCTTGCGGCGACCGCTCAGGCCGCAGAACCGGTCAAAGTGGGTTCGAAGATTGATACCGAAGGGGCGTTGCTGGGCAACATTATTTTGCAGGTGCTGGACAACCACGGCGTGAAAACCGTGAACAAAGTGCAGTTGGGCACGACGCCAGTGGTGCGCGGGGCGATAACCTCCGGGGAACTGGATATCTACCCGGAATACACCGGCAATGGCGCGTTCTTCTTTAAGGATGATAATGATCCGGCGTGGAAGAATGCGCAGCAGGGCTACGAGAAAGTGAAAAAACTCGACGCCGAGCAGAACAAGCTTATCTGGCTGACGCCGTCTCCGGCGAACAATACCTGGACCATCGCGGTACGTCAGGATTTGGCGCAGAAGAACAAACTCACCTCGCTGGAGGATTTGGGCGCGTACCTGAAAAAAGGCGGCACCTTCAAACTGGCGGCGTCGGCAGAGTTTATTGAGCGTCCGGACGCGCTGCCTGCCTTTGAAAAAGCGTACGATTTTAAACTCGATCAGAGTCAGTTGCTGTCGCTGGCGGGCGGTGATACTGCGGTGACCATCAAAGCGGCAGCGCAGCAAACCTCCGGCGTGAACGCGGCGATGGCCTACGGTACCGATGGCCCGGTGGCGGCGTTGGGTCTGCAAACGCTGACCGACCCGAAAGGCGTTCAGCCAATTTATGCTCCGACACCGGTGATACGCGAGGCGGTGCTGAAAGAATATCCGCAAATCCCGGAATGGCTGAAGCCAGTGTTTGAAAAACTGGACGCGAAGACGCTGCAAAAACTGAATGCCAGTATTGCGGTCGAAGGGCTGGATGCGAAGAAAGTGGCCGCTGACTGGCTGAAACAACAAGGACTGGTGAAGTAAGTACGTGCGAATATCCTGTCAAAACCGGGTTCTGCTGCTGCTGGTGCTGATTGCACTGGCAGCCGCAGCGTTACCCTTCGTGAATTATGCCGCCAACCGACTTCTCTCAGGCGAAAGCCGCCAGCTGTGGCAAATCTGGACTTTTCCGCCTGCGCTGTTGCTTATCGTGCCGCTGCTCCTGGCGGGCTTGAGCCTGCTGCGAGGCCGGGGCGCGTTGGTATTGACGCTGATTCTGGCCCAGCTCCTCTTTATACTGCTGCTCTGGAGCAGCGGCAAAGCGGCGACGACTCTGGCGCAAAGCGGTAGCCCGCTGGCGCGCACCTCGCCCGGCAGTGGGCTGTGGCTTTGGCTGGCGGTGGCGCTGCTGATGTGCAGCGATGCTATCCGACGGCTTACTCAGAAATCACTTTGGCGCTGGCTGCTGAATGCCCAAATCTGGATTATCCCGGTGGCGCTGCTGTGGTCCGGTGAGCTCGATTCACTGTCGCTGATGAAAGAGTATTTCAACCGTCAGGACGTGTTCGACAGCGCGTTGCAGCAGCATCTGATTTTGCTGTTCGGCACGCTACTGCCGGGCCTGCTTATCGGCGTGCCGCTCGGGCTGTGGTGCTGGCGTCATCAGGGGCGGCAAACCCGCGTCTTCACCGTCCTCAATATTATTCAGACTATCCCTTCCGTGGCCCTGTTCGGCCTGCTGATTGCGCCGCTCGCCGGGCTGGTGAAACATTTTCCCTGGCTGTCGTCCTGGGGCATTGGCGGCACTGGCCTGACGCCTGCGCTGATTGCGCTGGTGCTTTACGCGCTGCTGCCGCTGGTGCGCGGCGTGGTTGCCGGAATGCAGCAGGTTGCCGCCGACGTGCTCGAAAGCGCGGCGGCAATGGGCATGAGCCAGGCCCAGCGCTTCTGGAAAGTCCAGCTGCCGCTGGCGCTGCCGGTGCTGCTGCGCAGTCTGCGGGTGGTCACCGTGCAAACGGTCGGCATGGCGGTAGTCGCGGCGCTGATCGGCGCGGGTGGTTTTGGTGCATTGGTGTTTCAGGGCTTGTTGAGCAGTGCGCTCGACCTGGTGTTGCTTGGCGTTATTCCAGTGATTGCGATGGCGGTGGTTGTGGATGCGCTGTTCAGCCTGTGGATAGCCTTACTGGGAGGAGAAGCCCATGATTGAATTTCAGCAGGTAAGCAAAATCTTCGACGGCAAAGCGGCGGTGAAAAACCTCGATCTGAACCTGAAAGAGGGTGCATTTTCGGTGCTTATCGGGACTTCTGGTTCCGGAAAATCCACCACCCTGAAGATGATTAATCGCCTGGAGGAGCACGACAGCGGCACCATTCGCTTCGCCGGGGAAGATATTCGCCAGCAGCCGGTGCTGGCGCTGCGCCGTAGGATGGGATACGCCATCCAGTCGATTGGCCTGTTTCCTCACTGGACGGTGGCGCAAAACATTGCCACTGTGCCGCAGTTACAAAAATGGACGCGGGCACGCATCAATGAGCGCATTGACGAACTGATGGCGCTACTGGGGCTGGATGCCTCTTTGCGCGATCGTCTGCCGCATCAGCTTTCCGGTGGACAGCAGCAGCGCGTCGGCGTAGCTCGCGCGCTGGCAGCCAATCCCGAAGTGCTGCTGATGGATGAACCCTTCGGCGCTCTCGACCCGGTGACGCGCGGGGCGTTACAGCAGGAGATGCGGCGCATTCATCAGTTGCTCGGGCGCACCATCGTGCTGGTAACGCACGATATCGATGAAGCGCTGCGCCTGGCTGATCATCTGGTGTTGATGGATAATGGCGAAGTGGTCCAGCAGGGCACGCCGCTGTCGATGCTGACCGCGCCGGAAAACGATTTTGTGCGTGAATTTTTTGGACGCAGCGAGCTGGGTGTGCGATTGCTGTCGCTGCGGGGCGTCGTGGACTATGTGCGCGCCGGGGAACACATTGCCGGGGAACCGCTGCGGGCGTCGATGTCGCTACGTGAGGCGCTCTCATTGTTTGTAGCGCGCCGCAGCGAAGTGTTGCCGGTGGTGAACGACGACGGTACGGCATGTGGATCGCTGCATTTTGCCGATCTGCTGCGTGGGGAGGACTCCCGTGAAGGTGGTGCGTGATCCGCTTGTCTGGCTGTTACTGCTGTTTATCGCGCTTCTGGCGCTGATGCCCTACAGCGGGCCGCTGTTCAGCGCGATGTTCCCTGAGCTGCCGCGCCCGGTCTATCAGCAGCAAAGTTTCTGGTCGCTGACGCTGGCGCATTTCTCGCTGGTGGGCATTTCGAGCCTGGTGGCAACGGTCGTTGGCGTGGGGGCCGGGATAGCGGTGACGCGCCCGGCGGGCCGTGAATTTCGCTCGCTGGTGGAAACCATTGCCGCAATGGGGCAGACGTTTCCGCCGGTGGCGGTGCTGGCGATTGCGGTGCCGGTGATGGGCTTTGGCCGCGAACCGGCGATTATTGCGCTGATCCTGTACGGCGTTTTGCCTGTTTTGCAGGGCACACTGGCCGGGCTGGCGTCGGTGCCATCGAGCGTATTGAGCGTGGCGCAGGGGATGGGGATGAATGGCTGGCAGCGGCTACTGAAGGTGGAACTGCCGCTGGCCGCTCCGGTGATGATCGCCGGGATCCGTATCTCGGTCATTGTGAATATCGGCACCGCGACCATTGCCTCAACGGTGGGGGCGAACACCCTCGGGACGCCGATTATCATTGGTCTGAGCGGATTTAATACGGCGTATGTGATTCAGGGAGCGGTGCTGGTGGCGCTGGCGGCAATCCTGGTTGATCGGGCGTTTGAGCGTCTGGCGAGGTTACTCAGCCGACACCACCGCGGACGATAAAGGAGTAGCCCGCGAGCATTACGCCGCCAATGCCGCCAACAGCCATTAAAACGAAGAGGGTGATCATAGCCAGTTTGGCAGGTTTCATCATGTGCTCCTTATGTTAACCCGCCGATTATATGATGAAGCACGCTTGTTAATGAACCCTTAATTTCCCAGGCGTAGCACGTTTAGCCCCTGATCGTGCCACTGCTGCAGCTGTTCCTGTTGCCCAACGGTGGAGGTGTCACCGCACCACACCAGCAGGGTCTGGCCGTCAAATAGTTCAGGGCGCAGATGGTGTAGCGAGTGTGCCAGCACGTCCACGCGCCAGCCCTGTTCGCAGGCTACCCAGCCTTCGAGCCACAGTCGGGTGGTGTCGGTAATGTTCCAGCCGACTACCAGCGCATCGCGTCCCTGACGTTTTCGCGCCGAGGCCATGCACACCGAAATGTAATTGATAAGCACCCCATCCAGCACGCTTAACAGCGTTTGCAGCGTTGGTTGGGAGCTTTGCAGGCGAAGCCTGAGCGGAATGAACAGATGGGAAACCAGGGTTTGAGCGGGATAATCGCGCCCACGCTCTTTGATCCACAGCCGCAGACGGTTGAGATTGCCGCTCTGCAAAAAGCGCAGCAACGTTTCCTGATGTTCGCGCCAGCCGCTTTGCTGTTCAGCGGTGACCTCAATAAGCAGCGTTTTGACTTTACTGACCTGCACGCCCGTTTCTATCCAGCGTTTGATTTCGCGAATTCTGTCGATGTCACCCTCGTTGAACAGCCGATGCCCACCCTCGGTTCGCTGGGGCTTTAACAGTCCGTAACGCCGCTGCCAGGCACGCAGCGTCACCGGATTAATATCACAAAGCAGAGCCACTTCACCTATCGTGTAAAGCGCCATGTATCACCTCAGCTCGCGCATCCCCATCATAACTGTAGACGGTGTTCGTCGAACCAGGAAAATCTGATCGTTTTTTGTTCAGAAAAGCAGCGGCAGGTCAGCGAAAAGTGTGATCGACAGCAGGAATTTCGCGTTTTGCCTGGGCAGTCAAGGAAACAGCTGGTTACAACGTGTATGTTACGCGCTTTCAACGTTTATGTGGTCGGCGGGTATGTACGAATTTAATCTGGTGTTGCTGCTGCTTCAGCAGATGTGCGTCTTTCTGGTAATCGCCTGGCTGATGAGTAAAACACGTCTGTTCATCCCGTTAATGCAGGTCACCGTCCGTCTGCCTCACAAGCTGCTGTGCTACGTCACTTTCTCCATTTTTTGTATTCTTGGGACCTATTTCGGTCTGCATATCGAAGATTCGATAGCCAACACCCGTGCCATCGGCGCGGTGATGGGGGGCCTGCTCGGCGGCCCGGTGGTGGGTGGTCTGGTCGGGCTGACCGGCGGGTTGCATCGCTATTCGATGGGCGGAATGACTGCACTGAGCTGTATGGTGTCGACCATTGTGGAAGGCCTGCTGGGGGGGCTGGTTCACAGCGTGCTGGTGCGGCGTGGGCGCAGCGATAAGGTCTTTAATCCATTCACCGCGGGCGTGGTGACCTTTGTCGCCGAAATGGTGCAAATGCTGATAATCCTGCTGATCGCGCGTCCGTTCAGCGATGCGCTGCATCTGGTGCAAAGCATTGCTGCGCCGATGATGGTCACCAATACCGTGGGCGCCGCGCTGTTCATGCGTATTCTACTCGACAAGCGAGCGATGTTTGAAAAATACACCTCAGCGTTTTCCACCACCGCGTTGAAAGTGGCGGCTTCGACCGAAGGGATCTTGCGCCAGGGTTTTAACGAAGAAAACAGCATGCGGGTGGCGCAGGTCCTGATTCAGGAGCTGGATATCGGTGCGGTGGCGATAACCGATCGTGAAAAATTGCTGGCGTTCACCGGGATCGGCGACGATCACCATCTGCCCGGCAAACCGATTTCCTCGCGCTATACCCAGAAAGCCATCAACAGCGGGGAAGTGGTGTACGCCGACGGCAACGAAGTGCCGTACCGCTGCTCGATTCACCCCAATTGCAAGCTCGGTTCGACGCTGGTTATCCCGTTGCGCGGCGAAAATCAGCGGGTTATTGGCACCATTAAACTGTATGAAGCCAAAAACCGTCTGTTCAGTTCCATAAACCGAACACTGGGCGAGGGTATCGCCCAACTGTTGTCGGCGCAGATCCTCGCCGGGCAATATGAGCGGCAGAAGGCGCTACTGACCCAGTCAGAAATTAAGCTGCTGCACGCCCAGGTGAATCCACATTTTCTGTTTAACGCCCTGAATACCCTGAAAGCGGTGATCCGCCGCGACAGCGAACAGGCCGGGCAGCTGGTGCAGTATCTGTCGACCTTCTTCCGTAAAAATCTCAAGCGCCCGTCAGAAATCGTCACTCTGGCCGATGAAATTGAGCACGTGAATGCGTATCTGCAAATTGAGAAAGCGCGCTTCCAGGCTCGGTTGCAGGTGCATCTCAACGTGCCGCCCGCGCTGGCCCATCACCAGCTACCGGCGTTTACTCTGCAACCCATTGTGGAAAATGCGATTAAACACGGCACCTCGCAGCATTTGGGGATCGGCGAAATCACGGTGCAGGCGAGCCTCCATCAGCGCTGGCTGCAGCTGGATATTGAAGATAACGCCGGGCTTTATCAGCCTGACGCCCAGGCGAGCGGCCTGGGGATGACGCTGGTGGATAAACGACTGCGCGCGCGCTTCGGCGACGAATGCGGGATAACCGTCACCTGCGAGCCGGACATTTTTACCCGTATTACCGTGCGACTGCCAGTGGAGGAAAATGCATGCTGAAGGTGTTAATTGTCGATGATGAGCCGCTGGCGCGGGAAAATCTGCGCATTTTGCTGGAGAAGCAGGCCGATATTGAAATCGTGGGCGAATGCGACAACGCGGTAGAAGGCATTGGCGCAGTGCATCATTTGCGGCCCGACGTGGTGTTTCTCGATATTCAGATGCCGCGCATCAGCGGCTTGGAAATGATTGGCATGCTCGACCCGGAGCACCGTCCGTGGGTGGTGTTTCTCACCGCCTTTGACGAATACGCGGTGAAGGCGTTTGAAGAACACGCTTTTGATTATCTGCTCAAGCCCATCGAAGAGAAGCGGCTGGATAAAACCCTCGGGCGATTGCGCCAGGAGCGCTGCCAGCAGGATATCTCGGTATTCGGCGAAAGCCAGCAGGCGCTGAAATTCATTCCCTGCACCGGGCATAGCCGGATTTGGCTGCTGCAGATGGAAGATGTGGCGTTCGTCAGCAGCCGTATGAGCGGCGTGTATGTCACCGACGGCGCAGGCAAAGAAGGTTACACCGAGTTGACGCTGCGCACCCTGGAAAGCCGTACGCCACTGCTGCGCTGCCATCGCCAGCATCTGGTGAATATGTCGCACTTGAAAGAGATTCGCCTGGAAGAGAACGGGCAGGCGGAGTTATTGCTGCGTGCCGGACAAACCGTGCCAGTGAGCCGTCGCTATCTTAAGAGTCTGAAAGAGGCGTTAGGGCTGTAAAACTGGTACACTTCTCCTTTGTCCAAATACAAGTTTAAGACGCTATGATCAGTAACGATATCATCCGTAGCCTGCGCTACACTCTGAAAACCAATAATGCCGGGCTGGTTCGCCTGTGGGCGCTGGCGGAAGCTGTTGCCACGCCAGAGATGATCGATGCCTGGGTGCGTAAAGAAGACGACGCCGGTTTTCAGCGCTGCCCGGACATTATGCTGTCGCTGTTGCTCAACGGGCTTATCTACGACAAGCGCGGGAAAGATGATTCTGCCCCGGCGCTGGTGACAGAACGCCGCATGACCAATAACCTGGTGCTGAAAAAGCTGCGTATCGCGTTCTCACTCAAAACCGATGATATTCTGGCCATTCTGACCGAGCAGCAGTTCCGTGTTTCGATGCCGGAAATTACCGCCATGATGCGCGCGCCTGACCATAAAAATTACCGCGAATGCGGCGATCAGTTCTTGCGCTATTTCCTGCGAGGATTGACGGCTCGTTTTAATCCGAAGCCTGAAAAGAAAGCCTAAACGACGCATAAAAAAAGGCCGGATAATCATCCGGCCTTCTTCATTATTTAACCTGCTGACCAGGCTGCGCACCGGAGTCCGGGCTTAACAGGAAAATATCTTTCCCGCCAGGGCCTGCGGCCATCACCATCCCTTCGGAAATACCGAAGCGCATTTTACGCGGCGCAAGGTTTGCCACCATCACCGTCAGACGACCAATCAGCGCTTGTGGGTCAGGATACGCAGAACGGATGCCGGAGAAGACGTTGCGTTTTTCACCGCCGATATCCAGCGTCAGGCGCAGCAGCTTGTCGGAACCGTCAACAAACTCCGCGTTTTCGATCAGCGCAATACGCATGTCGACTTTGGCGAAATCATCAAAGGTGATGGTTTCCTGAATCGGGTCATCCGCCAGCGGGCCAGTAACCGGCGCGCTCAGGGCTTTCACTTCTTCTTTAGATGCGTCAACCAGAGCTTCAACCTGTTTCATGTCGATACGGTTATACAGCGCCTTGAAGGTGTTTACCTTGTGGCTAAGCAGCGGCTGCTGAATGCTGTTCCAGCTCAGTTCGGTGTTCAGGAACGCTTCGGTACGTTCTGAAAGCATCGGCAGAACCGGCTTCAGGTAGGTCATCAGCACACGGAACAGGTTGATACCCATGGAGCAGATGGACTGCAGGTCAGCATCACGGCCTTCCTGTTTCGCCACCACCCACGGAGCCTGTTCGTCAACATAGCGGTTGGCAAGGTCAGCCAGCGCCATGATTTCACGAACGGCTTTACCGAATTCACGGCTTTCCCATGCGTCGCCAATGGTCTGTGCGGCGTCGATAAAGGTTTTGTACAGCGCAGGGTCAGCCAGTTCCGCCGCCAGCACGCCGTCAAAGCGCTTGGCGATGAAGCCCGCGTTACGGGACGCCAGGTTCACGACTTTATTCACGATGTCGGCGTTCACGCGCTGCACGAAATCTTCCAGGTTCAGGTCGATATCGTCGATGCGAGAAGAGAGCTTCGCGGTGTAGTAATAGCGCAGGCTATCGGCATCGAAATGGTTCAGCCAGGTGCTGGCCTTGATGAAGGTGCCGCGAGATTTGGACATCTTCGCGCCGTTCACCGTCACGTAGCCGTGCACAAACAGGTTGGTCGGTTTACGGAAACCGCTGCCTTCCAGCATCGCAGGCCAGAACAGGCTGTGGAAATAAACGATGTCTTTACCGATGAAGTGATACAGCTCGGCGTCGGAGTCCTTTTTCCAGTATTCGTCGAAGCTGGTGGTATCGCCGCGTTTGTCGCACAGATTCTTGAAGGAACCCATGTAGCCAATTGGTGCGTCCAGCCAGACGTAGAAGTATTTTCCCGGCGCGCCAGGGATTTCAAAGCCAAAGTACGGCGCATCGCGGGAGATATCCCACTGTTGCAGACCGTGCTCGAACCACTCCTGCATTTTGTTCGCGACCTGCTCCTGCAGCGCACCGCTGCGGGTCCATGCCTGCAGCATTTCGCTGAAGGATGGCAGGTCGAAGAAGAAGTGCTCAGACTCGCGCATCACCGGCGTAGCGCCGGATATCACGGATTTCGGCTCGATAAGCTCGGTTGGGCTGTAGGTCGCGCCGCACACTTCGCAGTTATCGCCGTACTGATCCGGGGATTTACATTTCGGGCAGGTGCCTTTCACGAAACGGTCCGGCAGGAACATGCCTTTTTCCGGATCGTAAAGCTGAGAGATGGTGCGGTTTTTGATGAAACCGTTCTCTTTCAGGCGGCCGTAGATAAGCTCAGACAGTTCACGGTTCTCATCGCTGTGCGTTGAGTGATAGTTGTCATAGCTGATGTTAAAGCCGGCGAAATCGGTCTGATGTTCCTGACTCATTTCGGCAATCATCTGCTCCGGGGAGATGCCAAGCTGCTGAGCTTTCAGCATGATTGGCGTGCCGTGGGCGTCATCGGCGCAGATGAAATTGACCTGGTGGCCGCGCATTCGCTGGTAACGGACCCAGACATCAGCCTGGATATGCTCCAGCATATGACCGAGGTGGATGGAGCCGTTGGCGTACGGCAGTGCGCACGTTACCAGAATTTTTTTCGCGACTTGAGTCATAGTGAACATTACTTCCTGCTTTTGTAAGGGGTTCCGATATTACCAAAACCCTAATTAATCCGCTATGCGAGCGGGACATTAATCCCTGACAGAATAATTGTTACCTCCGCGTCGCACTCGCAGTTACAATTAGTTCTTCCAGAATAACGAAAAAGGAGTCGGGATGAATTCACAATCCCAGGCCAAATCCCCGGAGCGTCTGCGTGCGATGGTCGCGGGTACGCTGGCCAATTTTCAGCACCCAACCCTGAAGCACAACCTTACTGCCCTGAAAGCGTTGCACCATGTGGCGTGGCTCGATGACACCATTCACGTTGAAATCCAGATGCCGTTCGCCTGGCAGAGCGCGTTTGAAGAACTGAAAGAGCAATGCAGCGCTGACCTGCTGCGCATTACCGGTGCGAAAGCGGTCGACTGGAAGCTGTCGCACGCGATTTCCACGCTGAAACGCGTTAAAAATCAGCCGGGCATTAACGGCGTGAAGAACATCGTTGCCGTGAGTTCTGGCAAAGGCGGCGTGGGTAAATCCTCTACCGCGGTAAACCTGGCGCTGGCGCTGGCCGCTGAAGGCGCAAAAGTCGGCATTCTTGACGCCGATATTTACGGCCCGTCCGTGCCGATGATGCTCGGTGCAGAAGGTGAACGCCCGACGTCCCCTGATGGCACCCACATGGCGCCAATCATGAAATTCAATTTGGCCACCAACTCGATTGGTTACCTGGTGACCGACGACAACGCCATGGTCTGGCGTGGCCCGATGGCCAGCAAAGCGCTGTTGCAGATGCTACAAGAAACGATGTGGCCGGATCTCGATTATCTGGTGCTGGATATGCCGCCAGGTACCGGTGACATTCAGCTGACGCTGGCGCAGAACATTCCGGTCACCGGCGCGCTGGTGGTCACTACCCCGCAGGACATTGCGCTGATCGACGCCAAAAAAGGCATCGTGATGTTCGAGAAAGTCGAAGTGCCGGTGCTCGGTATCGTCGAGAACATGAGCATGCATGTGTGCAGCAACTGCGGTCACCATGAGCCTATTTTTGGCACCGGTGGCGCAGAGCGTCTGGCACAGCAGTATCACACTCAGCTGTTGGGGCAGATGCCGCTGCATATCAGCCTGCGTGAAGATCTCGATCGCGGCACCCCAACGGTTGTTGCGCGTCCGGACAGCGAATTCACCACCCTGTATCGCCAGCTGGCAGGCCGCGTGGCCGCACAGCTTTACTGGCAGGGTGAAGTCATCCCCGGTGAGATTGCCTTCCGCGCCGTGTAAGCACGCGTTCGTACTGAACAGTAAAGCCACCGTCGGTGGCTTTTTTTCTGCCATTTCAGGCGATAGGCCGCAACCCCTGCGGCGTTGATAACCAGCGCGGGGCGAGCATGGTATCGGTCATAAACGCGGTCAGCTCATACAGCAGGCCCTGCAACGTCTCTTCAACGCTGATGCTCAGCGGGTTGCCGGACAACAGGTGGCTCAGCGCCAGACAATACTCGCACAGCAGTTCACTTTCGGTATCCATAGTGGGACGAGAGCGGGGCAAGGTGCTGACGGTAAACTGCGCCATCTGGTTTTCATCAATCGGCTCAAGCAGCATCGGTTGTAACTGGGTCAGGCATTCGTGCAAACGCTGGTAAAGCTCATGCTGCGTTGGCAGGTGTTCCGTATCCAGCGCACCGGCAGCCAGTTTCTCGCAGTGGGCTGCGGCTTCGGCAAAGTCAGTTTGCGGTTCTATGTCAACATAGAGCAGAGGGTGGGTCCAGACGGCGGGCGCTTCCATGATGGTCTTCTCCATAGTGTTACAATGACTGGTTGTATATACAGTGCATTGTAAGCTCTGAAGAGACGCTGACAAGGACTAATCCCTGAAGGAAGCTCTCAAAATTGAATGATAAAAATGTATGCGGATGGAGCGTCAGCGGAGACGGTAATGCAATAACCAGTAATCACCATTAGGTGACGCGCCGCGGGCCTCGGTATGCCAGCCGTGATGATGATAAAACGTCAGCGCCTGTTCATTCTGCACCAGGCATTTCAGCGCGCCGGTGCTGGTAAAGGTTGTTTGCACACGCTCAAGCAGCGCGGCACCCACGCCCTGACCCTGCCAGTTCGGGTCAACAAATAGATTATGCAGAAAATTATCGCTATCCCAGACGGAAGCAAACCCGACGCGATGGCCGTCAATTTCAGCAACCCACACGGTTTCATCGAGCGTGGCGGCATCAAAATCTTCCAGCTGCCAGTCGCTGCTGTCGGCCCACGGCCAGCTGATTTTACGTGCGCGAAGGTATAAGGTGCGAAGGAAAGGACGGTCAGAAGGATGCCCTGGGCGAATGATCATCACGTTCTCCAGGTTAATTCAGAAGACACTGTGAGCGTCACGATTAACGCTCACAGCTTACAGCATTAACGATGATAGAAAATTTCACCATCGTAGACTTTCATAATCTTGCCGTCGGCGTCACCAATCAGGACGTAGTTGCCGCCCATGTAAGTCCAGTGGCTACCCGCATCCGGGGCAGGCAGGTTACGCAACTGCCACTGTTTGATATTGTACTCTTGCGAACGGTACATTGCTGGCACGCTATCACCGATGTTGAAATGGGTGAAATCAGCAATAAAATCTTTTAACTCGTATTTCTGAATCCCAGAAGTCGGCACAGTTGCCGGTGCAGCTGATACCGCACCTGCTGTCGCCAGCAGTACGCCCAGAAGCATCATTTTTGTTTTACGCATACCTTCTCCACACATACATTCACTAGACAGCCTGGACTTAAATTTACCACCCCGTATCATTCCCGATGAAACCGCCTGCTGGCAAGCCTTTTACGGGCAAAAAGTGTAAGCAAACTTCGAAAGAATACTGCGTATGGCAGGCGCTGGCGCGGCCGCCAGGCATTTTGAGACGATTCCGGTTTTTGTGCTTACAATACACAACGTTATCAGCAGGAGAGAGAAATGCTCAGACTGGAAGACTTAACATTGTTTGTTCGCGCGGCGGCGTTGGGCAGTTTTAGCGAAGCGGCGCGCGAGGCGCGGCTGCTACCTGCCCAAGTGAGCGCGGCGATTAAACGCCTGGAAACGCACCTCAATATCCGCTTATTTGCGCGTTCTACCCGTAGCCTGCGACTGACGCCGGAAGGTGAAACCTGGCTGCCATTCGCCACCCAAATGCTCGATACTCTCCATGCCGGACTGCAGCAAATACAGACCCCGGAGGATGAAATTCGCGGTACGTTGCAGATCGCCGTGCCGTCCGATCTTGGCCGCAACCTCCTGTTGTCGGTGTTCCAGGCTTTTCGTCAACGCCACCCCGCGCTGCGCCTGCGCATTCTCTTTTCCGACAGTCTGACAGACGTGTTCAAGGATCCTGTGGATGTCGCGTTTCGCTACGGCAATAACGATGACGCGTCCTTTATTTCATTACCGGTAGCGTCTGAAAACCGCCGCGTGCTGGTGGCGTCACCGGAATGGATTGCGCGAAATGATGAGCCAAAAACGCCGGAAGAATTACGCCAGCACGACGTGCTGACCTATATTCTGCGTGGGCGCGTTTACGATCGCTGGACTTTTTTACGCGACGGGCAGATGCAGGAAATTGAGGTCAACAGCAGCGTAATGAGCGACGACGCCGAAGTCATTCGACGGCTGGCTATCGCGGGCGAGGGGATTGCCAATAAATCCTGGCTCGACGTCAGCGACGATATTGCTCAAGGGCGATTGAACATTATTCTTCGAGATTATCAGGGGGATAAGGTTCCACTGAATATGATTTGCCCGCATCGAAAACAGCTCTCGATGGCGGTGCGTTTATTGTATGACGCGGTGTCGGAAAAGTGCGCCACAATAATGCAACATATGCCGGATCGTTAATCGCTTATTGTCGCGATAATAAGCAATGAGTTCATTTTGTTTATTATCGCGCATTGTCATAAATAAAATATCTAACATTATAATTACCCTTCCCCAATAAAATTGTTAATGTTTATTTTTGAACCGATTTATGTTTGTCGCCTTACGCGTGGATGCGTATTCTCTGTATGCCAAACCTGTCTGCACCAGGCAGATATCCCAGAGTAACTAGTGACCCATGCATAAATTGACGATTCATCCTTCGACGATGCTGAAGGAAGAAAATACGCTATTTAACACCATCGTTCTGACGGTGACGACGCTAGTCCTTTTTCTTGCCAGCAGCATTCTGCAGCAAACTGGGCATTTGGCTCTTTTCTGGCCGCTTAATGCGGTATTGGTCGGTCTGTTTTTACGGTTCCCCTTTTTTAATCGGCCTTATAACTATTTAATCTGCTTATTAGTATTGCTGCTGTGTAACGCTGCGTGCGGAAATAATGATGCGGGCTCGGTCCTGATTACGCTTTCTAATATGTTGTTCGTCGTTATTCTGGCAAAAGCCATTTTAAATGAAAAGAAAACGCCGGAAGAGCCGCTGAAACTCAACGTCCTGCGTCTTTACAGTTATTGCCTGCTGAGCGCGTTAATTTCCTCGCTGCTCGGAAGCTACGGTTTTGGGCTGACATCCCACCAGACTTTCCCCGATATTTATTCCGTCTGGTTTAGCGAGCAATTTTCTACCAGCGTGCTGGTCTTACCTTTTCTGTTGACCTGGAATGGCAATCTGCTGCCGCAAAAATTTGATCTCCGCCGGGTGATGCCGCTTGGCCTGCTGATTTTATCTATTACGGCTTCCGCGAACAGCGGGGGCATTGGCAGCCTGGCCGTTACGCTGCCTGCGCTGATTTGGTGTGCGATCAGTTATTCGCTGCCGGTGACCTGTTTGCTGACTCAGCTAACCGGTATCGCCGAAGTCTTGATGGTCGATTCTCACTGGATGTATTCCGGCATTAACGGGCATATCACACAGATTGTTTCTGCGCGCATGGGGATTGCCTCAGTCGCTATCAGCCCGGTGATGGTGGCCGTGAGCGTACAGGCCATCAACATGCTGGTGAAACAGCTGTCGGCCCGCGCCAATTACGACTTTCTGACCCGCGTGCATTCGCGTTTTGGCCTGTATGAAAAATTACGTTTGCAGGATGAGAAAACGGTCAATACCGCACTGAACGTTTTGCTGCTGGATATCGATCATTTCAAAAGCATTAACGATACGCACGGGCACGACTGCGGCGACAGTGTATTGACCGAATTCGCTCGCCGGGTCAAAGACGTGGTGGGTGATAAGGGCATTGTGGCGCGTATGGGCGGCGAAGAGTTTGCCGTCGTGATGCCAGATGCCTGCGGTGATAACGGCTATCTTCTGGCAGAAGAAATTCGCGCCGAGATTGAACAGATGGAAGTGAATTGGGAAGGGGAAACGCTTTCCCTGACCGTCAGTATCGGGCTGAGCCACGGCCAGGCCGCACGGCGACAGCTGGTCGATGCCTTCGACAAACTGCTCTCTGAAGCCGACCGATACCTGTATCAATCGAAAAAAGCAGGGCGTAACCGTACCTCTGCCGCACCTGCGGTCATGGACAAACTTCTGGTGCCTTCTGCCTCTTAGGCAAATGACACATTGTAAATTTTACCTCTTTTAACGCTAGAGCTAACGCAATCACCCAAGCTATGGAAACGTCTTCCCTGAAAGCCTACCCATTCACTTTGCTGAAAAGTGTGATGATAATTTTACTGGTTGCGCTGCTGGTCATGATCCTGTGCGCTACCGGTCTGCTCGACTATCAGTCCCGTAAAGCGGGAAATATGATGAATGAGCAATTGCTAAACACGCAGAGTGAAATGGTTCAGCTCAAGCTGGGAGATTTTCTCGACAGCCCGCGCCAGCTCAGCCTGTTGATGCAGAAATTCCTCCAGGGAGGCCAGGCTGCCGTCAACGATGGCATGGTACGCCCTGAATTAGTCTATTTAGGTTCCCGGGCTTTTGCGGATATTCAGGCGATGCAAAACTTCTCCTGGACCGATGCCAACGGGAATTACTTCTCCGTAAAACGCGACAGCACCACCGGGCGTATTTACCTCGAGCGCAGCAGTCCGCAGGATCCGACGCAGCTCGTCACCTACAGCGGGATCAGCGAGCAAAGCAATATTGTTAAATCCGTCAACAATTTCAACGTCAACAGCTTCTCGTGGTTCCACATCGCGCAGCACCAGCGTAACCCTTGGTGGATAAGCGAACCCGGCGTTAAAGGCCATATCGCCACCTATCATCTGCCGGTGTACACCAAAGAAGGGCAGTTTGCCGGCGTGATTTCCAGCGGACTGATGCCAGCCAAAATGAGCGGCTTTCTGGCGCAGCTACTGCCGAGTAAAGAGTATGCCCTGCTTATTATCGATGAAAACAAGCGCGTCATAGCCAGCACCGATAATGCGATGATGTCTGACAAACTGCTGTCTTCGCTGACTAATGAGGCCGAAGACTGTAACTGCGAGAAATTGACTTCATTCCATGTCAATGGGAAACGCTTCCTTGCGGCGACCTTTGACGTGCACGACAGCGAATATCTGCTCAAATGGCACGCCGTGCTGGTTGCGCCGCATCAGGCGGTACTGGCGACCACCCGGCAGCAGCATTTGATGATTATGCTCGCCAGTGCGATGGTTATTCTGCTGCTGATGGCAGTACTTAGCCTGGTTATCCTGCGCTTTACCGGCTCGCTGAAAGAGACCGTCGAGAAGGTCAAAGAGATTGGCCTCAAGCCGTGGAAAAAAGAGACCAAAAAGCGGACTTTCCCGGAACTGGCGACGCTAAACGAAGAGCTTGAACGGGTGTCCGAGCTGACGCCGTCGGCGGGTGCGCACCGTACCAGCCTTGAGGAAGACGTGGAAACTGGCTTGCTGACGCTCGGCGGTCTGATGCACACGCCTGCACTGTATGACAACCGCAATCTGCTGGCGATGATTAAGGTCAGTAACTTCAATTCCGTCAAAAATGCGCTCGGCAGCGCGCTGGCGAAAGAGTTTATTCAGTCCTTTGCTGACCGCCTGCGCAGCATTCTGCCGGAAGGCGCGCTGTGCTGTCGCGATCGTGAAGACACTTTCATCATCGCCTTTACCGGGACGTACGAAAGCAAAGACGTGGCGTGGTATCGCGGCGTTATCACCTCCGTGTTTCGCGAACAGTCGGCGGAAATTGCCGGGGAATCGCACATCTTTACCGGCCATGCGGGGATGATTATCGAGCCGCTGACCAAAGAGAACTTCAGCGAATGCCTGCGTAACGTCAGCCTCGCCATGCAGCATACTCAGAATCAGCGTAACGGTGCGTGTAATCTCTATACGCCGGAAATGCGTGAAGAAGAGGTCAACAACCTGCGTCTGCACCAGGCGCTGCGGGACGATCTGCAAACCGAAGGTTTCCACCTCGTACTGCAGCCAATCGTGCCGTTTGCGGAACAGGTGCAGTGTAAGGAAGGGGAGTGCCTGATTCGCTGGCAGTCCAACGTGCTTGGCTTCGTGCCGCCGGATAAATTTATCGCGCTGGCCGAACACACCGGCATGATAGTGCCGCTGGGTAAATGGATAATCGACACCGCCTGCCGTGAGCTGGCGACGTTTATCGCCCGAGGCGCACCGTCTGACTTCAAACTGCACATCAATATTTCGGCGGTACAGCTGCAACAGGCTGATTTCTCACGCCATCTGCTGGAGTGCATTCATCGTTATGAACTGCACAACAACAATATCTGTATCGAGATTACTGAAAGCGTGCTGCTGCATGACACACACCGGATCGTCGAGATCCTCGCGTATCTGCGCCGCCTGGGCATTTCCGTCGCTATTGATGATTTCGGTTCCGGTTATTCGAGCCTGTCTTACCTGCATTCTTTGCCATTCGATTGCCTGAAAATTGACCGTGGTTTTGTGAGAAACGTTCTGGAAGACAAGAAAAGTGAAGCGGTCATTGCCTCGGTGCTGATGCTGTCGCGCAGCTTCGAAGTGCCGCTGGTTGCCGAAGGGGTAGAAACCGCCGAAATGGCCGCCAAGCTGCACGAAATGGGGTGCGATCTGGCACAGGGATACTATTACTCACGACCAAAACCGTTTGCCGATTTTGTCACGGCAAATGGCCAGTTTGTTGTGCAGCCTGAATAATGGGCTGAGCGGAAACCGAGGCGCGCTATGCAAATCTTGAAGGAAAAGTTCTCCGTCAATACCTATCCGTTGTCGTTGACAAAGACCATTCTGTTAACGCTGTTGCTGACGTTTTGCGTGGTGCTCGCCACCATGTATACGTTCCTGCACTACGCCGGGTACGCTTTCCTCGACACCATCAGTGAGGAAATCCTCAGTTCGAAAAAGCAGACCATCGAGCGAGCGGTTAATAACTACATCAACGTTCCGCAGCAGTCGAACGCGATTGTCGTTCACGCCCTGAGCCAGATGGATGCTGACACCTTTACGGTGCGCGATCTCAGCGGTCTGCTTATCAACAACGTCACCAATGTTTTTTCCGAACGTGACTATCTCGACATGGTGGAATTCGGCAGTGCTAACAATGATTTCATTGGTATCTCGCACGACCGACTGCAACAGAACTATCTTGGGATAAAAGACGTCTCAACCGGCAATCAGCTCACGTTGCTCAGTGACTACAGCCTCGATTCGTCAGTTGAAAAAGTGATCCCCGCATACGAAAATAACTCGCGCATCTGGTACAAAGCAGCGGCAGCCGATCGCCGATCGCACTGGACGCCTGCTTTTCGTGATTATGATGACGCTGGAACGGCGGGTATTGCCTGGAGTTCACCGGGCTTTGACCGTAACGGTACGTTTATGGGCGTGGTGGCAAGTGAACTGCATTTTACCGAGCTGAATAATAATCTTGAGCATTTCAAACCGTTCCCGGAAAGCATTCTGCTTATCGTGAACGACAAAAATGAGCTGGTAGCCTCGTCGATGCCATCATTGGCCAAATCGATGCTCAAAGGGAACAACCACGAACTGGCGCTGCAAACGTTAGATAAAATCGGCGTGCCGGAAATTGTGAGTGCCGGAAACGCGCTGGCGAAACGCACCAAGCCTGGCATGCTGTCGGTAAAGGTCAACGGCAAGGATTTCTATGTCGACACTTTTGATGTCGAAGATCAGGAAAGCCGACTGCACTGGAAAGGGATCATTGTGAGCCCGGCGACGGCGATTACCCAGACCATGCTTAATTATGGTCAGGTGGTTATGTTGGTGCTGTTTATCGCCTGTGGTCTCGGCTTCCTGGCGGTTGGTTTTGTGCTGTCTCGCGCTACGCGGCCGCTCAATGAGATTGCCCGTAAAGCAGATGAGCTGGTGACGCACCGCTGGACGCCTTCCAAACATAAACGCCACTTCCCGGAAATCGCCTCGCTGGAAACGACCTTTATGGCGCTGTCGCACAAGCTGGCTGAAAGCTTTGAACTGCAGCGTAAAAAGATTGAAGAGGATGAAGGTACCGAGTTGTGGACCCGCACAGGGTTACGCCAACAGCCTTCGCTCTATAAGCGCCGCAACATGGTCGGACTCATCCATATCAATAACATGTATAGCATCGTGAATGCGCTGGGTACCGAGTTCGCTGATATCTTTATCAATGAGTTTATTTCCCGTCTGCGCGATCTGCTGCCGACCGATATTCTGATCGCTCGCGACACCACCGACAAACTGCTGGTCGTATTCCCGGGAATGAATCAGCACAAGGATTACCTGCGCTACCGTGCCGTGATGGAATCGATGTTCATGGGTGAAGATAGCGAGCAGCGCGCGAACGACAATAAATACGTCTATACAGGCAACGTGGGAATGGTTATCGATACGATCACCGAAGAGAATTTCTCGGCGATCCGCCGTGGTGCAGGCATGGCATTGCTGCAGGCAGAGGCAGTCGGTAACGGCGTGGTTAAGCTGTTCTCACAGGAAATGTACGAAAATGAGCTGTACAACATCAAGCTGCATGCGCATCTCAACGATGCGATTCATCAGCATGAATTCCATCTGGTGCTACAGCCGATTATCGATCAGAACAACGAAGCCCACTGCCGTGAAGGTGAGTGCCTGCTTCGCTGGCAATCTGAGGTGCTGGGTGACATCCCGCCGACGCGCTTTATTCCGCTGGCGGAAGAGAGTGGCCTGATTGTCCCGCTCGGCAAATGGGTGATTGAAGAAGCCTGTCGCGAACTGGCGGAAATGATCGCCCGCGGCGCGCCGCAGGATTTTCTGTTGCACATTAACGTGTCGGCTATCCAGTTGCTCCAGCAGGATTTTGCCTGGCATCTGATGGATTCGATTCGCCAGAATGGCCTCGCGAACAGCAATATCTGCATTGAAATTACCGAAAGCGTGCTGATGCAGGACATGCAGCGCATCGGCAAAATGTTGAGCTATTTGCGCCGTCACGGTATTTCAATCTCGCTGGACGATTTTGGCTCCGGCTTCAGCAGCCTCTCGTACCTGCACGCGCTGCCGTTCGACAGTATTAAAATTGACCGCAACTTTGTGCAAGGCGTAATGGGCGATGAAAAAGCGCAGTCGGTCATCAGCTCGCTTATCATGCTGGCCAGCGGCTTTAACGTGCCGCTGATCGCCGAAGGTATCGAAGATGAAGACGTGATGCTGAAGCTCAAAGCGCTGGGCTGCGAGAAAGCGCAGGGTTACTACTTCCGCCGTCCGGCAGAATTCTCTGACTTCCTTTGTGAAGCGGGTGAGTTTTACTACCAGCCTTGCGATGAGCGGGAAGAAGAGCCGGTTTGATGTCTTGGGGAAAAGTGGGGTAAGAAAGGCGTCGTTTAAGAGTCAGCATCATCACGCGCTGGCTCTTAAATGTGATTGATCCTGAAGCTAATATTATCGCCTTACCGATCATTTTTTGGCTGCGGGGCTGGCTTCATCCACGCATCATCATATTTGATATTTCCTCTGACGTAATTCCACTCAATCCCTCTGAACCTGAGCCCTACCACTTCATGCATGTTAGGTGAAGAACTTCCCGGATAATAAACATGTGTGAAGTCGACAGAGGAAACCACTACGCTTTCGAGTGTGATGGTATAGGTTTCAACTTCCAGGCCCGCTTCTACAATTTCAAAATATTTAATCACCGCTTTTTGTAAGCGTTTTGATTCGCATACCGCAATCGCCAGATAAGGACTGACGTTATCCAATTGTTTATGCAGTATCACAGGGTTGTGCTGTCGGGTCCCGGTCATGTTTCCAGTGTGGCTATCAACGCTTTGCCTGACACCGTAGCTGCTGTTCATTATTTCTATCGCACCTTCGCGGCCTGGAGTAATACAATGACCAGGAACCAATGTTCCATTTTCGTCATAAAGAAATAAATAAGCGGGTAATGACATTACAGACCTCCTAAATGTGTCAGTTGACCATTGTTATCAATAAAAAACTCATGAATATAATCATTGCCATTAAGACCATAGGAAAGGGTATAAGAATAGCCATAATGCCATTTGAAATTTATACAGTCATCAGGATAGGATTGATGTAAATTTTCATTATACTCAACTACGGTTTCATCAAGATTTTCACTTGATTCGATGCGGTAGTAACTCAAAACATCTTTTTTATCCACGCTAAAGCAAAGGTGATCACCTTCAATAAACGTAGATCTCGTTTGGGGACCAGGTGGTCCACCGGGACAACCAGTTAATAGTAATATAAAAGGGATAGCAATGAATGCTTTCATCCTGGAAATCCATTTAGCACTGATTTATATTTTCCTATGAGTGAGTAAACTGATTGATTTGGGTTGAAATCACGATATTCATATAAGTCACTGTTCCCTGCGAAACCGTGATGTAACAATAACCAATAATCACTCACGATTGATGCTTGCTGCTCTAAACCATAGTGGAGTAAATCAGCTTTATTTAAGCTATAGCTGTAATCGGCAATACGAGAGAATAGCCCTCGGGTTCTGACAAACATACCTTTTTGGGTTTGCCACACGTGCATCATTTCATGCATGAATCTGTGTTTCTTTATTAGTTTCGGTTCTAATGAAAAGTCGGGTGAATACGTTTCCTCTCTAAACCACATCTCACCGTCAGGACTCATCGCCACATTTATGGGTTGTAGATTAAAGGGAAGATAGCTCTCCCTGTGTACCCACACGCGAAAGTATTCAATGCTGTTGCCATACAACGTCTTCGCCAACGCTATTTCACCAAGGGTGAGTAGCCTCACGCCTCCGGGAATGATAATTGTACCCGACGTAGGTTTGATAAACTCATTAACTGGCATAAAAACCCCTGACTCCATGGTGGTTTATTTTTGAAGCGTACTCCTGATTAATCAAAAGAGAAATTATTTTTTCCGTGAATAAGTTTAATGTCAAAGAGTGATGTTAGCGGTTTAACTAATAAGGTGTCGACATGCAGAAGGTTATTTTTAGTGGGTGAGGGTAATAGCAGGTTTATCGTTTTGTCTTTTTTATTATTGGTTCCCTTAATGATTAAGGGCCACCGGTGAGGTGACCCTTTTTACTATTCCTCTGTCACCGCTTTGTGCGGTTGCTCGAGGATCATGGTTTGCGTCTGGCTCAGGCTCACACCCGCCTCACGAAGCATTTTGAGGATTTCGTATAGCAGGTCACTGCGCGTTGAGCTGACCATGCGCGGGCTGTTCACATAACCCGTGACGCTCAGCACAATGCCGTTCGGTCCGAGTTCCTTAAAGCTCACCGACGGTGCCGGGGCGTCCAGAATGGATTCGTGCAGGGTATAAGCCATCAGCAACAGGTTACGCACCTGTTCAGGATCGATGTCCAGCGGAAAGGTCAGGGCGATGGTCGCCACACCCTGTGCGTTCCCCATGGTGGCGTTGCGCACGTTCTGCGAGATGAGCTGCGAGTTCGGAACGATAACCGTCGATTTATCGCTCAACTGGATTTCCGTCGCGCGAACGTTGATCCGACGAATATCTCCCTCTACACCGCTAATACTCACCAAATCGCCCACTTTGACCGGGCGTTCAGTCAACAGGATCAGGCCAGAGATAAAGTTCTTCACAATCTCCTGCAGACCAAAACCGATACCTACCGACAGGGCGCTGACAATCCATGCCAGCTTGTTCCATTCGATGCCAAGCATCGAAAGCGTCAGCATGATGATCAGCACATAGCCGACGTTAGTGAACAGCGTGACAAGCGATGCCCGCAGACCGCGGTCCATCATGGTTTTTGGCAGGAAATCGTTATCAAGCCAGCGACGGGTTGAGCGCAATACGTACCAGCCGACTACCAGGCACAGGAAGGCATTCATGGCATGCGCCGGAATAATATTTATCCCACCGATACCTTCCCCGCCCCAGATATCTACGATTTTTTTCAGCAACTCCACGGGGGTAGTGCTGCCAAAAGTCCCGTTGAGCAGCGCAATGGCTGCCATCAGCAACAGCGAGCTTTTACCGACGGCCGAGAACAACGTTGCTGCGAGTGACAGGTGGCGATCGTTAAGACTCAGTGTGCTTTTGAGGATTTTGCCGCTTTGAGTGGAAGGTGAGAATACGCACTCGCAGAGATCGACCACGAAGTGAATCAGCAGATATAAGCAGCAGACGACCAGACCAATCCACAGCAGCTCGAAGGTGAAAAAGCGAGCCAGCGGGATATAACCAATCAGCAGCGCCCCCAGAATGACCATAGCCGTCAGGCTTATCACCAGATGAATCAGGCCTGCAATCGTAGAGCGAGCTTCAGTTTGTTCGCCATCGGCCCGCATTTTGCGGCGCATACGGTTAACCCGTACCGGCGCTATCAGGCAGTTCAACGCGACCAGCAAGGCCGACAGTCCGTTGCCAAACAGGGTGGCGGCAATGCTGGTCCCGACAAGAGCATTGAGCTGCTCGATTGTGCCAAAGATAAAGATAAAGGTGGCCAGCAGGACCGGAAACGAGCCAAGCGTTTTTGCCAGCGAATCGGCAATCCCCGGCAAACGCCAGGAAGGATGGTTGTTTGAGAGTAATGAAATCCCAAGACCGGCGATGATCGCCGAGAAGTAGGTTAGCTCAACCAGCTGATCGGCAAACTCCAGCACCGGCTGCGAGGTATCCGGTAGCCGCGTGAAGATATAACACAGCAGCTGCATGCTGATACCCAGCGTGAACATCGTGCTGAGTGTGGTGAAACAAGCGAGAAAGCTGCGACGAAAACGCCCCTGAGGCAACCAGCGGGGGAGGATCCAGCCGACGGGTTTATCCAGTGCTTTGCGTCCGAACAGACCAATAATCAGCGCGAGCAGTAAGTAGAAGCCGGAGCCGATACGCCATCCATCGCTCCATGCCTGATCCCAGACTTCGCTAATCTGTGAACCGAAATCACCAAAGCGCGCGGCATCTTTCTCAGCTGGATTGATAAGCGGAGCCCAGAATTTTTCGCCCAGAATACTGCCCGTATTGAGCGCAATTTGCGTTTTCAGCGCGTCGCGGCGTAAACCAAAAATTTGCGCAGACAGGTTCTGCGCCCCCACGCTGATGGCTTTGGTTTGCTCAATCTGAGTGGTGAGAAGGGTCTTGCTATTATTGAGCTGTTTACGCTGACTAACGACCTGCGGGGTTTCCGTCAGGGTGCCAGGCGCAGGCGGCGGGCCGAGGACATCAAGCTGTGCCTGAACCTGCGCCAGCTGCGGAGCCAGCGCCACGGCAAGCTTATCGGCATCGCTGACCAGACGCTGAGCATCATCGTTCAGGGCGGTAAATTGCTTATCCGCTTTTGCAGCGGAAACCTGCTGCTTCAAGGCATCCAGACGTTTTTGCAGCGCAGGTAACGCGATGTTAGCATTGACCTTAACAGGGTGCTCCACGTCGGTTTGCGTGGGGCTGTCATCCGCCAGAGACAGAAATGACGCCATCATCAGACATGACAACAATGCCAGTAGCAGCGGCACTTTTAACATTTTTCGCATAGAAGGATGTACCTGAAATTTCGCTCAACAAGGGGTCTGGACCTGATCGGCTAAGAATACCCGTTAATTGTGAAAATCCTATCAGGTAAATCTGTGTTAAATGGGCAAGTGACATTCTGCATTTCCAACAAACCGTTGGCCATGAGAAGAGCGGTGAGATTATACCTGTAATTTTTGAGGTTGTACCAGGTGGTAGGGACCGATCACTCTGCGGGCAGGAGGGGGAGATGACGCCAGACGCCGCGACACCCGATAAAACTTCTGTTTCACCAGGTGTCAGCGGCATCTGCTGTTAAAAGTCCATATTGCGGGTCAGGCTGGCAGCGTTTCCCTTCAGGGAACGCTGAACTTTTTTATTTAGCTGAAGCGTTCGGCACGGAAAGTTGAAAGCATGGGATGTTTTTCGCCGCTGACAATTTCACCGGCCAGTAGCTCACCCGCAATCAGTGCCAGAGTGGCGCCGGAGTGGGTGAAAGCGACAAAACAGCCAGGTACTTTGGTGAGTTCACCGAGAACGGGCTCGCCATCTCCTGGAATCGGTTTCGGACCCAGTTTCCAGCTCTGCGCCTGAAGATTATCGTGCCCCGCAATCAATGCACCTGCCTCCTGCATCAATTTGTCTACCACGCTTTGCGCAATGGTATAAGTGCCGTCAGTCTGCTGAGCTATTTCTTTTTCATACCAGTCGTGATCCACCGCTACGGTATTACCCGGATTGGGGCGCACGGCAGCACGTGGCGTATTCATAACGACTTTAATTCTTTGTGGGGTTGGTTTGCTGATCACCAGCATGGACACTGGCGAGCCGTCAGGAATGTGGACACCGAGGGGTGCAACAACGGCTGGAGTCCAGGGTCCGCATGCCACCAGCACCGCATCAGCATGGAAATCACCTGTATGACAGCGAATACCTGTGGCACGACCGGCTTCAGTAAGCACTGCTGCTTTACCGGCATATTCAATGAGTTCACCGCCAAGCGCGCGGAATTGCTGAGCAAGGAAGTTGATTAATTCTGGCAGGCTGACCCAACCTTCGCCCGGATTGGCGATAGCCACTTCTGCCAGCGCGGAGGCGTTAACCTGACCATCCACTGTGGCTACGTTATGGGAATTGACCAGCAGCGAGTCGTAGCCGTGCGCTTTTTCATAGGCGTGGCGGGCAAGGGTGCTGGTCGTATCGTTAGTTGACCAGCATAGCCCGCCGTCAAAACGAAGCCATTCACGTGTGGGATCCTGGGCAAACAGCGTTCGGTAACGGTCAACACCCGCCATGCGCAGAGCGTGATAGGCAGGTGACCGTTCGCCTGCGGAGTTAAGCCATGATAAAGAGCGACCAGATGCACCGGAACAGAGTTCCCCCTCAGTCACCAACGTCACTTGTGCGCCCAGTTTAACCAAACTCAGCGCCGTCGAAATACCCAATACCCCACCGCCAAGCACAACGACCGTTTTGCTTTCTGATTTCATAGACATTATTCATTTCCTTGCAATAAAAGATAAAAGGAACGCCACTCAGGCGTTGCGGACACGAAAGCGCGCATGAAGATCGTCAATCAGGCGAAGAACCGTTAGCGCTTCGTGGGCATCGACGGGGGCATCGTCCCCCTCCAACAGTGCGCGTGCAAGTTGTTGATAAAATGCCGGGTAATTACCACGTTCGTGAGGGATGGGTTGTGATGTTTCCTCTTTGCCAAGCGAGCCCCACTGCGTTTGTGGTGTCATCCCATACGTGTTATCGCCCGGCAGGATACCGCTTGCCAGAGCAGGCTCCTGATTATCCAGCCCCCAGCAGGTAAAGGCCGCCTGGTTACCCAGCAGATGAAAACGCGGCGCGGGTTGCGCGGCCTGGCCGTTCATCCACAGGCGCGAGCGCACACCATTTTCATGTAGCAGAGAGACAAACGCGTCCTCGTCACTGTCGGAAAGGTGAGGATCGCTATAGCGCGTCAGTTCGGCCGTTGCTTCCAGCACAGGCCCGAAAAGCTGAATCGCCTGATCGATAAGATGACTACCCAGATCGAGTAGCAGACCGCCACCCTCGGCCAGCGTCACGCGGTCGCGCCAGTTCCCAAAGCCTGCGGGTCTCCACCATTCGAATCGTGACTCAAAACTGCGTACCTGCCCCAACTTCTCCTCGGCCAGCAGGCGTTTGAGCGTCAGAAAGTCGCCGTCCCAGCGGCGGTTATGAAATACCGTCAATACGGTACTGGCTTGCTCAGCTTCAGCGATCATTTGCGCTGCGCAGTCAGCGTTAGCCGCAAACGGCTTATCCACCACCAGATGAATATTGCGTTCTGTAGCTTCGTGTGCCTGACGGGCATGCAGAGCGGGTGGCGTGCCGAGGACAATAAGATCGATAGCGAGCTTACCGTCGTCAATCCGGTGGATCAGATCATCCCAACTGGCAAACAGTCGGGCCTGCGGATAGCGTTGCTGTGCGGTCTGGCTCCGTTCTGCATCACCGGTGACGATGGCCTCAAGACTGAAGTGGCTGTTGCCAGCCAGCAGCGGGGCATGAAAAACCTGGCCGGAAATCCCGAAACCAACCAGCGCGGTGCGGATGATCCCGGATGTGACTCGGGTATGTAACATTACAAGACCTCCGAAAGGAAACGCTGTAAACGAAGTGACTGAGGACGCTCAAAAATACGCTCCGGTGGGCCGCTTTCGACGATCTCACCTTCATCCATAAAGACCACCTGATCCGCAACCTTACGGGCAAAACTCATTTCATGCGTCACAACAACCATGGTCATGCCCCGACGGCAAAGATCGGCCATCAATGTCAGCACACCTTTTACCAGTTCGGGATCCAGTGCCGAGGTCGCCTCATCAAACAGCATGACTTCCGGATCCATTGCCAGAGCTCGGGCGATGGCGACGCGTTGTTGCTGACCGCCGGAGAGATCCCGCGGCCGGTGGTCGGCCCGCTGACCCAGACCAACCTCTTCAGCCGTTTGAATTGAGCATGATTAAAGGAGTTAATTAACATGTCATCAAAATTTGTCAGCATTATTTATGAGCTTCTGGATGATCCAAGGATCAATGGCCAGAAAGTGGTTGATGAACTGACTGCTCTGGGGGCAACGGAAGCGACGATTACTACCACGCCTGTTAATTATGAAGCACCAGAAGACATCACTCAGGTTTGTGATTTCATTAAGGTTGTGATTAAAGGAAGCAACGGCAAATCTGCGGGCGGTGAAACACCTGCGCCGACTATGGGTATTATCGGCCGACTGGGGGCGCAGCAAGCTCAGCCTGACCGAATCGGCATTGTGTCGGATTCTGACGGTTCTATTGTTGCACTGGCGACAGCCATGAAGTTGCTGGATATGTCCGCGAAAGGGGCGCAGCTTGAAGGGGATGTCATTATTACCACCCATATTGCGACCCACGTTTCCATCACGCCTCATGATCCTGTTGATTTTATGGGCATGCCGGTTTCATCTGGCACCATGAATGAAAATGAAGTGGATGATGCGATGGACGCAATTCTGTCGGTGGATACCTCGAAAGGTAACAGCATTATTAAACATCGTGGCATTGCGATTTCCGCTACGGCAAAGGAAGGCTATATTTTACGCGTATCGCCAGATCTGGTGACCTTAATGGAATATGCGACTGGCAGACCAGCAAAAACATTCCCGATCACTACTCAGGACATCACGCCATATGATAATGGCGTTTATCATTTTAACTCTATTATGCAACCCCATGTGGCGACCACTGCACCGGTTGTGGGGCTGGCGATCACTGCAAAAACAGTGGTTCCGGGCAGCGAAACGGGCGCCAGCTATGAAAGCGAACTGGTGGATGCCACGGTCTTTGCCGTAGAGGTAGCGAAACAGTTCACCTGGCAAAAAACATCGTTTTACAATGCCGATGAATACCAGAAATTGCTTGATATGTATGGCAGTCTGGCCTTCTTACAAAAATAATGGATTTCATCACGGGTAGCCTATTATTTGCTACCTGTGATGGTGAACGGCATCTCTGCAGATAATCAATCTACGACATCAGGTTTACGTTATTCTGTTTATCAACGATATTGAACATTTGTTCAAAAAGGGTATCATCTTTTTTTGCCCAAAAGGTTTCAAGATTATCACCTCCCCAAGTTTCATGAGTATGGCACACAAACTCAAGTAAACCTGTATCATATGAAGTGAAATCTATAAATTTATCAGCCTTGTTATCTATTATGTTTTGATAAAAAAGTATCATTTTACATTGGCATTTTTTTATATTGTATAATGCCAGAAACTCATTGAGGTAACTCTTCAATAAAGAGATGTCAGACTTATCCGTTATTCTGTGATGGTATAAAAATACAAAATTTTTCATTCCGCGATATTTTAACTGACGCGCAATACGTCGACTGAATGCACGATTGTCTTCTTTCACATTGAGTGGGTCGTGATGTGAGAATTCAAAGCCAAGCATATGGCGTGGGCTATAATTTCCTATGCAACTGTTATAATATGTGGATCGAACAACTGAATGCTGTCCATCCGGAAAGTGTTTTAAATTATCTTTCTTTAGAAGGTTTAGGTAGTTATCTCGCTCCATCTGGAGAATGTATTCAATGTTGGAACGCCCGGATGAAAATACTGAACTGAAGGATTTTTTATTATGTCTACGCAGAATATCGTCAGCAAGACAGTTTTCACCGAGTGAAATCCATATAACATCCGTTTTAAAATTACGCCTGTTTTTCCATTTTTTATTTATATTAGTAAAGGTTCGTTTGATTGAACGAAGATTGTTTTTAATTTGTTGCTTTATTGCCTGACTTTGCATCAGTAACATTCCTTCCCATATAGTATGAAATTAAGGTGGTTTTTATAATTTAATAACCATATCCTGAGTCCAGGACTCATATAATGCAATGGGAGTATAACCACAAAGCTGCTTTGAGGGATCATCGGGAATATCTTAAAACAAGACTAATTTGAGATATTTCACAATTCTGGGTGGGTGATGTCGTTATCCACGATAATCGTGACAGTTTTTGCCCGTCGATATGGGGCTTTCAGGTGCTTCAGCAGGCTGAGGAACAGCGTTGAACTGTTGCTGTTGCGTCATCTGGAAATGCCTCTAATTACTTGAATTGATATATGATAGCCGCTTTTGAGGTGTTTTCATGGCCAGCGTTACTGTTCATTGCCCCCGCTGTCAGTCTGCTCAGGTTTACCGTCACGGACAGAACCCTAAAGGCCGTGACTGCCACCGCGTATTTTTGCTTACCTATGCCTATGAAGCCCGTAAGCCGGGTGTCAAAGAGAAAATCACCACCGCTTTCCGAATGCAATCGGAGTCTACCCACAGGCACACACAACTGTGTATCCTCAATATGCTACCAATAGTTACCGCTAGTGGTGGTTCGCTTTGCCTTTCAGGGTTGGATTTAAGAGAAATATAGGGCAGGATCATCTACCAGAGCAGGGTAGTCCATATTCCGGAGTCCTGATTTTGTGATCCTCTACAAGGATGTGGCATACCGTCGCGGTATATTGAAATATTCCGCGACGTCCGGAAGCTCTGTAAATGCGGGTGGGATGTTAGGCGAAATTATATAAGAAGGCGTGTGTCGATGTCGTAATACGGCTATTTCAGTCCAGTCAAAAACGGAGATAATCTGTATAAGCGTCACGCTATACAACAACGTCCGCATCACTTTCGTGATGCGGACGTTCCATTCCAACACACTTTTGTCTGACCATTGTCTCATTGACATCATTAATCGTATTGCTGGTCACGCTCTTTGGCGGCACGCTTACGATCGTAAAACTCATCTTCAGCAGCAATAATTTCATCAACCAGTGAGTCCATATCCACGTCATGATCCTCTTCGACGAACAGGCCGGTCAGTGGCGTTTCTGGTGTTAATTTTCCGTCTTCATATAACGCCCAGATTTCTTTCGCATAACGTGTTTGCAGTAATTGTGGGTCGAATTGACCGTAGTAGGCGGTGATGTTATTCACATCACGTTCAAACATCGACTCAGCATGATTGTTTGCGGCAGCATCCACCGCTTGTGGCAAATCGATGATGACCGGCCCGTTTGCATCAAGTAGCACGTTAAATTCCGATAAGTCCCCATGCACCAGGCCTGCACACAGCATGCGCACGATGTTGCGGATCATCGTATCGAAATCAGTAACGGCCATTTCTTCGGTCAAGGTCACATCGCTAAGGCGTGGAGCAACCGCGCCATCAGCATCAGTTACCAGTTCCATCAATAACACGCCGTCGATACACATATAGGGCTGCGGAACACGCACTCCGGCATCTGCGAGACGGAACAAAGCATCAACCTCAGCCATTTGCCAGGTCTCTTCCTGCTGCTTGCGCCCGAATCTGGAGCCTTTTTGCATGGCTCGGGTACTACGCGAGTTACGAACTTTTCGACCTTCCTGATACTGCACTGCCTGCTTAAAACTACGTTGTGCGGCCTCTTTGTAGACTTTTGCACATTGGATTTTGCCACCGCATAAAACAGTGTACACGTCAGCTTCTTTACCGCTCTTCAGGCGCTGGAGGACAGCGTCAACCGCGCCATCATCGACCAGAGGCTGGATTCTGTTTGGAATTTTCATGCGGCTTTATACCTTATTTCTGCGGTATTTCGTACCCACAATCCTGACGTTAACGCGCAAAATTTCTTCAACTTATTGGTAAATAAAAGATATATAAAAGGCCGCATGCTCAGCTGTCACTGCGGATTAATCGTTCTGCCTACTGACGAGACATGAATTGTAACCGGCATAAGTAAACCATTAACGGACTGCCCGACCATCAATATTGCGGGAATGAAAGCCAGAAAGGGTCGCCCAACAGTTTCCCTAGCCGGAGCGCAGCGTCACGCACCGCGCCTCCCCAACAAGCAATCAACTCATCACTCAATTCCTCACGGGGGATTGCCAGACCAAAGCCGTAACGTTGTCCGCTATTTGGATCGCACACTGCGGCGGAGATCCCCGCGATACCCTGGACATACTCTCCACGCGAAAGCGCCCAGCCCGTCTTTTTGATCTCTGTGATACGGATATGCACTTCTTCCAGCGATTGTGGTTCATTCCCCAAACGCTGCGTAAAGTGGCCTGGCAACAGGGTGGCCAGTTCATCTTCAGGCAGAGTGGCCAGTAGCGCACGCCCCGCGGCACTCGCCCAGGCCGGAGCCCGTGTTCCTGGAGGGGTATAAACCTGCAATGTGCGCGTGCCGGTGCGCATATTGATCACGATAACATCGGTACCATCGAGCACGTTGAGATAGCCGGTATAACCGGAACCACCCACCAGCGATTCCAGCTCTTCCTCCACCAGGGAGGAGGCGGTATGTGAGGCACGGAACTGCCACGAGGCTTCCATGATCACTGAACCTGGGCGATAAGCCCGTGTCGTCAAATCCCGCTCCAGAAAACCATACTGCGCCATGGAACTGAGTGTGCGGGAGGCTGAACTTTTCGCCAGACCTAACTCATTTGTGACATCAGTTACCGTGACGCTTCTTTGCAACCGGGCAATTAGTTGCAGAACATCTCTTGCATTCGCCAACGTGCTCATCGCTTTCCTTTCATCGGGCCATGCCTACTTGCATTTAGTGTGCTTGACAATGTAACAGAAGGGCAACATATTATTTATCCAAATATAAGAACATAGTTCCATATAATGGAACAACCTCACAACAACAAACACGCTTGCAGGGATAATGTCGATTTTTACCTGCTTGCCGGAGCAACACGACAATGACCCACCCAATGATCTCTCCAACGAAAGAGAGTGGTGCGGAGGAGCTTCCCTGCGCCCATCCCAGAGCACTGGCACCGACGAATCTGATCCTGGTCGTGATCCTCAGCATCTTTGGGGCGGTGATCGGAATACAGATGCTGGCAAGTCTGGGTATCACGCCCAGTACATCTCTGATTGGTGCGCTGGCTGCGATGTCACTCTCCCGACTACCGCTGCGCCTGTTCCGTGGTTTCCGTTCTGTGCATGTGCAAAACCTGGCGCAAACCAGTATCTCTTCAGCCACTTTTAGTGCGGCCAACAGCTTGTTTCTGCCCATTGGTATCCCATGGTTGTTTGGTTTGCCTGAGATGGTGACGCCGATGCTCCTGGGGATTAGCCTGGCGATGCTGCTGGACGCCTGGCTGCTTTACCGGATGTATGACACGCCCGCTTTTCCGGCCAGCAACCCCTGGCCGCCCGGAGTGGCCGCAGCAGAAGCCATTCGGGCAGGTGATGAAGGCGGAAAACAGGCGTGGACTCTGCTGGGCGGGTTAGCCACCGGTGCTGCTGGCGCACTTTTCCATTTACCGATGTCGGCATTTGGTGTGGCGCTGATTGGCGGTTTCGGCGCGATGGTTGCCTTCGGCGCTGGCTTACTGACCCGTGGATATTCCCTGACCTGCTTTGGGGTGGATATTGAAAGCCTCTATTTACCTCATGGCATGATGATTGGTGCGGGCCTGGTGGCGTTATTGCAAGTCTCAAAGATCGTTCTGAGCAAGAAGAAAAGTCGTTCAGATAATGGTCAGGTCCGGTTGGGTCAGGCGCTGCGTCTTGGCGGGATAGGCTATTTGCTGATCATGATCTTACTGACATTCAGTACCGGCTTGTATATGCATATGAGCGTGACCATGCTGCTGTGCTTTGTGATTTATGGCGCTGCTGTGGCCTTCGTTCATGAGCTTATTGTCGGGATTGCGGCTATGCACTCCGGCTGGTTTCCGGCGTTTGCTGTGGCGCTGATCACTTTGCTTATCGGGATGTTAATTGGCTTTCCGCCACAGGCGCTGGTCGTTCTGGCGGGTTTCTCTACTGCCACGGGACCGGCCTTTGCTGATATGGGATTCGATCTGAAAGCGGGCACTATCCTGCGGACCGGAAGCAGTCCGCAGTTTGAGCAGGCAGGCCGACGGGAACAGTTGCTTGCCGCGATGATTGGCTTCGGTGTCGCCATTGTTGTGGTGGCCATCAGTCACCGCCTCTACTTCAATAACCATCAATTCGCCCCGATTGACGCCGCCTATGTTGCGACGATCAAAGCAGGTATCTCCACCAATGTTGCTCATCAACTGATGCTATGGGCCATTCCTGGGGCTCTGCTGCAATTTTTAGGCGGTTCCCGACGCCAGCTTGGGGTGCTTTTTGCCACTGGCTTGCTGATCGCCAGTCCACTGGCGGGCTGGATGGTCGCACTAGGGATACTGCTACGTGTGGTGGTAGCCCGGTGCCTAAAACCGGAACAACGTGAAGGACTTGAAGTCTTTGCCGGTGGTGTTATCGCCGGCGATGCCCTGCTCAGTTTCTTCAGTAGCGCCGTAGGTGCGTTGCGTAAATAGCCCTTTAGCTGACAAGAGACCTCTTATATGAAACGTAAAATAACAACAGATGATATTCAGGCCGCTGTCTATGGTGGGGCTATCCTCGGCGGAGGTGGTGGTGGATTGATCGCTGCCGGAGAAAAAGCCGCGACATTTGCGCTGGCGGTAGGAGAGGTATCGTTGTGGAGTACTGACGAATTCTCACCTGACAACCTGACTGCGACCGTTGCGCTTGTCGGCGCGCCTGCAGCGCCCAATCCCTGCCTTAAACCGGTTCATTTGATCCGTACCATCGAACTCCTGCGTGAGGCGTTGCCTAAAAATCAACAACTGGTCGCCCTGAACACCAATGAAAACGGCGCGGAAACAACCTCTAATGGCTGGTTTCATGCCGCGATGTGCGGTTTACCGGTTATAGATTTGGCATGCAACGGTCGGGCGCACCCTAGCGGCATGATGGGCTCTCTTGGACTGCATCGCGAAGAAGGCTATCGCTCTGTTCAGGCCTGGGCAGGTGGCGATGCTGATCATTACGTAGAAGGGATGGCACAGGGCGGCCTTGAACAAGCTTCCGGCGTGGTGCGTCGTGCGTCCGTTGAAGCCGGGGGTATAGTTGCTGTCGCGCGTAATCCTGTCACGGTTGACTATGCCAGTCGCCACGGTGCGCCCGGCGCGATTAGCCAGGCAATCAAACTGGGGCATGCCTGGTTGGATAGCGGTTATGACGGCGCGGTGCGCTTTTTACAGGGGCGAGAAATTGCGCGTGGGACGGTCAGTCAGTATCGCTGTGAACAGCAGGGCGGCCTGGATCTCGGCTGTGTTGTATTAAATGACACTGCAAAAACAAGCCTGAGTTTTGTTAATGAATACATGACATTAGAGCAAGATAATCAAACCATTGCCTGTTTCCCTGATCTGCTCATGACATTCAGCGATGAGGGTAAACCTTTGGTTTCTGCCCATGTGCGCGAAGGGATGGAGATCCGTGTGGTGCGTGTGCCTGCGCAAAATCTGTTGCTCTCCCGCACGATGTTTATGCCTGAACTCTACCGTCCCTTCGAAGAGATGCTGGGTCGCAAATTTGCGCCTGACTCTGCGGTGTAACACTAAAAATTAAAAGATCAGTACTAAAAGGAAATCCGATGTCATCCCGCAGTAAACAGGTTATCGCGCTCGCTGTACTCTCGTTGTCCTCTGTCTCGATACAAGCTATGGCAGAAGAGTTTATTGGTTTCGGCCAGGCGGGTAAGCCAGGCTCCTGGGCGCTTGAAGAGTACCCTGAATTCACGCACACCGCGCCTAACTCAAATTCGATAGCAACCTATAACGAACTCAGTTATTTCACCGAAACCGGGGCCACGGGAACGACCCGTGATCAGTATGAGTTCTGGGTTGGTGTGAATACAGGCTATGCCAACACCCATGACGCTCCAGGAGCAAATGGCGGAGGGATTTCAGCGCCTGGTGTTGGCTTTGAGTATTACTATCAGGTTGTGACGCCAGACAATGGAAAACACCCTGGAGATCCAGGATACCGGACATTCTGGACCAGCCCGACTCTGACGATGAACTTTCCCAATGGCAGCAGCAAAACGGCCGGCTATGGTGCCGGGGCTAACCAATACTCTTACAGCTTGAGTTGGGCTAACTGGATCCAGACAGATAAAATAGGCATCACGGCTAACCCGGTTGAACTGTTCTATGCATCGCATAACCAGAATGAGACTGAAACAGGCGAAGGGCAGTACGAAAAACTGCGCGGAGGACTGAGTGTCACATTGATGGATATCGCTGCGGGTTATCAGGTTCGTCCCGATCTGTTTGCGGGTATCCATCATGCATACAGCATGAATGCATGGCGAAAGTCGGATTATGCAGAATCACGGGAAGGAAAAATTGGGCCGAGTGTCACATATCTGGGATTAGCTGACTACGGCTTATTTATTTGTGGCAATGTGGATTTCGATTACTACACCTCATCGAATTTAAAAAAATCTGAGTCGATCAGTATGTCGATAGTTAAAAACCTCTGAGGCATATCCCCAGTCCAACTATAGGGCAGGACCGTCTACCGGAGCGAGATTTATTGTTTTGGCCTTCCTTTTATCGGTGCTATTAGTTTTCTGGTACGCTCCTGCCAGGCGGCGAAGAATTAATGGGTGCCAGTGACGGGTTATGTAAGCTTCAGCGATGCAGCCCATGAAATAACAGATTATATCGTTGGGTATTACAGCGCGCTCAGGCCGCATGAATATAACGGCGGGTTACCACCCAACGAATCGGAAAATCGATACTGGAAAAACTCTCAAGTGGTGGCCAGTTTTTGTTGACCACTTCAAATCTGCTGACGCTTATTTTATTCCCCAGATTGGTTAAAGCTCTTTCGCGGCGTATTCTGTGGGCCGGAGCTGCGATTATGCCTGTACTGGGGAGTGTTGTATTACTCGGGATGGCGCTGAGCGGCACTCCCAGCGTTATCCTTATTTCACTGGCTGGTGTATTACTGAATATAGGAACTGCACTATTCTGGGTGCTACAGGTTATTATGGTAGCTGATACGGTCGATTATGGTGAGTACACGATGAATATTCGCTGCGAGAGTATCGCTTATTCGGTTCAGACGCTAGTGGTGAAAGCTGGCTCTGCATTCGCCGCCTGGTTTATTGCTGTCGCACTGGGAATGATCGGTTATATACCCAATGCAGTACAGTCGTCTGAAACTGTGCAGGGCATGCAGGCTATTATGATTGGTCTTCCTACTCTATTTTTTGCTCTTACATTGTATCTCTATTTCCGATATTACAAATTAAATGGGGATATGCTACGACGGATTCAAATTCATCTGCTGGATAAATACCGTACCAAGCCTGTTTACATAGATCCTGAAGGAGAAGTCATGGCTGTGAAAATCAATGAGGGATAAGTTGTATGATGGGGCTGCAATAGTTACCTGGCAGCATCACTGGCCACATTATTATTATATCGCAAAGCGTCAAGGTATTATTGGTTGTCCGTAATACACAGTGGCTCTCCTGACAGATGTATGCCACGTTTGTGGAGAGGTTAGTTTTATGGTTAGTTTACCAAATGTTGATGGCGATAACGCGGTGAACTTCCTCACGTCAGTGCTGAGTTGCTGATGACTCTCCGTGGGGGTGGCACCACGGATGCGTATACCGGGTTAAGTACGGAAGTCTTAACCCGGTTGATATGATAAACCACTTCAGTCAGAAAAGAATTCCTGCCCGGACACATCATTTTTTGTTTAGGTCCCAACAACAGTCAGCATGAGAGTAGCAAGTCAAGACCTGACGTCTTACGAACCCCGCGACGAGCGGAAGTCGGCAAAGACTTTACAGTGTTGCCAGACAGCTCAACGAAAGGCCGAGAACGTCACCTATTATACCGCCCGCCATGATGACCGGAACTTTCACGCGATCAATGACCATGGGAACGATGCTGAATGTATCAATCACCCGGGACGGTGCCTCCCTTATCAAAACCCGTGGCGATGATGATATCAGTTCCTAATTTTTCGTTACCGCCCGATCTATTACGCTAATGGCCTGATTCGCCAAAAAGTTTCAATAATAAGCGGTGTTTGTAGGGTAACAACTTCAGGAGTAATGTTGATAGCATTTGGTGCCTGAGTCATAGCATTTACGCAGGTGGCATCCGATTGTTTATTAAAAATGACCATACTTTTACCGTTTGAAGTCATTTCCAGACTGATTTTACCCGGCCATTTCAGGTGTGCTTTCAGTCCTTTTTCAAAACCAAAACAGTCATCCCATGGGCCAGGACGAGGGGCAATTCGCAGCCCGGTTGGCAATTCATTTTCCCCTGACTCTTCCTGCCAGTCCGCATCAAAATCAACCACCAATGGCTTATCATTATTTTCTGCTAAAACTTTTGCAAACCAAGGATGCCAGCCCGCAGACGCTGGGAATGCTTCTCCTGATGTATCAATTTGCAGGCGTAACAGTACACCTTTATCAGTGACCACAATCTTTTGTGTCACGCTTCCTTCCCACGGCCACGGCTCACTCAGTACCAACTGCATTGTCACCGAATTTTCCGTGCTCTCGATAACTTTCCAGTGGTTATAACACGCCATACCATGCAGAGCGTGTGGCGGCTTGTTAACCGGCAACGCATATTGATCGCCATTAAAATTGAGAGTGCCAAAACCCAGACGCCCAACCCAAGGCACCATCGGAAAACATCCATACTGGAATGCACGCCGCTCGCTATGCCATTTCCGCAGCAGTTCATAACCATAAGCCTTAAGAGATACGATCCTCGCTCCATCGTACGAACAAATACGCACGCTGATTGGCCCTTTTTCCAGACTAACATCCATCTGCCCGGGTCCTGGCCATGGGGTATCAAATGTTTGCCGCAAAGCCTGGTGGTGATAAAAACCTTGGTTATCGTCCATTGTATTGCTCCCTGATATGTCGATATGTGTGATGAATTTTGTTAGGAGCCACCGCTTGTGAGTTACGTGGTTCAGGCTTAATTAGCCAGACGCAGATAAATGACACGACCGAAACGATGAGTAAAAACAGGGCGACATACCATACTTCCCCTTTTCCCAGAGCAAGTAAACTTGATGCGATGAGCGGACTCATACCACCGAGAATGGCAGAAAACTGATAAGCGAAGGAAAGACCGGTATAACGCACCCTGGTGCCAAACATGCGGGTAAAAAGGGTCGGTTGAACGGCAAACATCATGGTTGGCCCGAGGTTGTAGCCAACAATCATGCTGCACCAGATGATTAGGGTGTTCCGGGTATCCAGCAGAAGAAAAAAAGGAAAAGCATAAAGCACACAGAAACCTGCACCCAGCAGGTAAATTTTTCTCTGACCAATCCTATCAGAGATCCATCCCACCAGCGGGCAACATACAATTCCAATAGCGGAAGCAATCAGCATACCGGTGAGCGGAATGTCCCGCGACAAAGCCAACTGGGTTGAAATATAAACAATACCGAACGCATTGATAATATTCGAAGAAACGCTCTCAGCCAGACGGGCACCTAAGGCGAGCAAAATGTTACGTGGGTGTTTACGAAAAAGCTCTATTAGTGGCGGTGGCGCTTTAGATGGTGTAGGCCTAAGTTGCTGCATTTTAAAGTCAGTGGTTTCCTCGGTATGCAAGCGGATAAACATCCCCACGACCAGCATGATGGCCGACAGCCAGAATGGAATGCGCCAGCCCCACGACAGAAACTGTTCCTGAGTCAGCAAAGAGTTGCACAAAGCAAAGACCCCTGTTGCTAACATAATGCCTACCGAGGCCGCTGTTTGCGGCAGCGCCCCCAAAAATCCCCGCTTCGACTCAGGTGCTGATTCAATAGTCATTAGCGCAGCACCGCCATACTCTCCCCCCAGACCAAACCCCTGAATTAAGCGCAACGCCATAAGAGTGATCGGAGCCCAGATACCTATATCCTGGTAAGTAGGAATAAAACCAATCAGGAAAGTTGAAGTACCGACAATGCCTAACGTCCAGATTAAGGTAATCTTGCGACCCACTTTGTCGCCAAAGTGCCCAAATACAATTCCCCCTAGCGGGCGTGTTAAAAAACCCACACCAAAGGTCGCAAATGCCGCGATCAATCCAATGAATGGATCACTATCCGGGAAAAATAACGGTGCGAAAACCAGTCCTGCGGCAGTACCAAAAATAAAAAAGTCATACCATTCAAGTAACGCGCCCGCAAAACTACCAATTACGACTCTTCGCATCGCTTTACCTGTCAGACCTGGCTCTGGCTTTGTTAAGCTTTCAGACATTTTATTTCCTCTCCAGTTGGTGAGAAAAATGTGAAATTTCTATTCACAGTAGTTAGAGGTAAGTATTGCGCCGGAAGTCCGGCGCTTAGAGTTATTTTTGTTCCAGCTCACTTAATACATCAGCATCTTCCACATCGACATTTGCCCCCAATGGTTCCCACTTAATCAGCAGGCAGGTAACAAACCCAATGAATGGTACGGCGGCGAGCCAATAAAACGCATCGGTTTTGAGACTCCCCCACAGCATTGGCCAGATAATCAAACCGGCAATGGCCCCGGTGCGCATAATGGCACGAGCAAAGCCCACACCTGTCGGACGAATGCTTGGTGGATAAGAGAGCGTTGCGATAGTCATCCCCAGCCCGCCAGGCCCCGCTGAGTGGAAAAAAATTATCGAACCTAACAACCCCAGTGAGAGCCATGGGCTCGCCGTCGCCAGCGCACCCAGCGCTAACAGCGCCAGTGTTACGACCACAAAACCATACATTGACTGCCTACGAGTCCCGAGACGCTGCAAAGCAAGTGAACCAATTAACCCGCCGGTTATGCCACATAACGCATTAACCACTGCAGAGCCTGATAGCGCGCCCATTAACCCACCCGATAAAATTCCAGCCAGTGTCAGAGGCAAATAAACGCCAACAGCGTTGTATTGCCAGGCTTGCATGGTGGCGACCACGCAACCGAGTATGGTCCTCCTGCGGTAGCGTTTATTAAACAAGATCCCATAGCCACCTTGTATTTTGTGCTCGTTGATTGCCTGATGTTCAGCAGGAACAGCCTTACCGACACTTGCCTGCACACCGTAACGGTGCCGCAAGATTGTACATGCCTCATCATAACGCCCGACACGTGCCGCCCACATTGCGGATTCACCGATGAAGAAATAACGCAGGATCATAATGATGATGGCAAAGACTGCGCCCGCAAAAATCCCGTAGCGCCACAAATCAGCTTCAGCAACGTTGGACATCAAGAACAACATCACAACGAGATAGACTACCGTCGTGGAGACATACCACGCCATTTGCCATAAATTGACTGAAGAACCCGTTTTTTTCGATGATGATCCCCTGAGTTCAGCTACCGCATTCGTGGCAAGGGGAAAGTCGATCCCAAGACCGAATCCCATCACAACACGACAGACCAGCACCCACCAGATATTGGGGGCGATAGCGACAGCAGCAGCGCCGATAGTACATAACGCCATGCCTATCAAAAATGCGCGGCGCTGGCCAAAGCGGTTGATCACCCGGTTTGCCAACAGACCACCGATTAACGCGGCAATCAGTACCGAGGCATTTACGGTTGCCGCAAGGCCCGGAGAAATACCGAACTGTACCGCAATATATTTATTACCGAACCCGACCATTGCCGCCTGATAGGCATCAATCAAAATGCCCCCCAGTGCAATAAAAATGACTCCTACGCTTGTATTAATAGCAGAGTTTTTATTAATAATATCAATTACATCTTGTGGTCTGCTGATCGTGTAAGGCGCAGGACTGGTGATTTGTGACATCACATGATCCTTTTCTTAGTTGTAGATCAACGCAACATAATTGTTGCGTTGGCAGAAGTAGAACAATTATTCGTCAGTAAATTGCAGCATGACCTTAATCGAGTCGTTTTGCTGCGCACGTTCAAAAGCAGAAGCAGCTTCGCTAACCGGATACAGATCCGTGACCAGCTCGCTGGTTTCGAATAGACCATCTGCCAGCCATTTGATCACCACATCAAAATCTTCGGGTATATACATGCCGGAATTGAGCAGGTCGCGCTCAAAGCGTTGCATACCTGGCAGTGGAATTTCTCGAGGCCCACTCGGCACTCCCATACAAACCACCGTGCCACCAGCATATACGCGAGTGCACGCTTCATTAAGGGTGGACTGTGCCGCAACAACATCAATCGCGCCAGTAAAACGCATGGCGGCATCAAGCTCATCCGGGGCATATACTTCAGAGGCTCCTAATTTCAATGCCAGCGCGCGTTTCGCAGGATCAGGCTCGATGACCGTAATTTTCCCGGCGCCCATAATGCGCAGTGCCTGTACGATTGAAAGCCCAATCGTACCTGCTCCTATCACCAGTACTGTTTCCCGCGAATTTTCTGGCATACGGTTAACACAATGGCGCGCACAGGCAGCAGGCTCTGCAAATGCCAGCACCTTTAGCGGTAAAGAGGCAGGGGCAGCATGGCAATTACGGGCCGGAACGATATGTTGGGAGCGCGCAAACCCCGGCGCACGAAAACCTGCAACTTGTGGCGGCTCACACAGGTTAAAGCGCCCGGCCTTACAGGCACGGCACTCCATACAAGCCATGATCGGGTCGACGACAACATGATCTCCGGGCTTCACATTGGTTACGTCGCTTCCTACTTCTGTGACTCTGGCTGCAATTTCGTGGCCTGGAACCACAGGCGGTTTAGCAAAAGGGTGCCCTCCTTTGAGGACATGTAAATCTGAACCGCAAATCCCATAGAAGACTGGGGTGATGCGGACTTCGTGCGGCTTAAGCTCTTTATGCGGCAGTTCCAGGTATTCGGTTGTCACTTTGCCTATATCTGAAAATAAAACCTGGGTTATCTTATCCATTACCGTTCTCCATACACATTTGAACAAATAAGAATTAACGCTGGGACATCCCTTCATCAACAATTTCGGCCAGTCGTTTCAGACGCGGCACAGACACATCTCGGAGCATAGTGAGTGGGTCTGTCGCACCAATAACTGATGCCCATACCGCGCGCCCGGCGAGGAAACCAGATGCCCCGCCTTTCATCGCAATGCGTACTGCACGACCAAAAATGTCGGTATCAACACCGGAAGAAAGAATGACCCACGGCATCGCCATTTGATCGTTAAGTTTCTGGCAAGCTGCCAACAGTGTTTTTTCATCCCCTTTACCACCGGCTGGCATTTCAGCTTTGTATAAATCAGCGCCAGTGCTACCCAACTCTGCCGCTGCCGCAACAATGGCAGCCTCACGATCAAAACCCCAGCCGCTACGGGGTGGACGAACAACCGGTTCAATGATGCTGACAAGACCTGCACTACGGCAACGTGCTACAAATTCATCCACCATTTGTAAACGCGTCTCTGCGGCTTCATCCTCTCTCCACAGCACCAACAGTTTCATGGCTTTGGCTCCCATTTCACGGGCGGTAAATGGATCAACTGTCTTATCGATTTCAACACTATCAACGGGAATGCCATTGCCAGGGAGGAAATGGTCTGCTGCGATAATCAATCCACAAGAATCAGCTACCACACGTTGTTCAACGATTTGGTCAAAGCAATACTGTTTATCAGCCAGCACCGCAGAAGCATACGGAGACAAAATACGTGTCGCAGCCACTTTGAAATCGGTCAGCATGCTGTCGGCAACGGGCTTTGTCTGGCCGGAGGCGATAAACATCAGGCGCATTGCTTCGCGTTGATCGACGGCTAACATGGCAAATCCGCCATCCGGTCGGGAAATATCTTTAAGGCTAAACGGGGGTTTCTGGGAAGACATAAGAACTCCTGATAATAAGCAAAATTAATGTTTATTTACGCGGCCAGACATTTCGCGAATCTCAGATAACAGCGCACTCCAGTCCTGTCGTCCTCGTCCGGCTTCAGTTGCCGCCTGATAATAGGTTTCGGCAACCTTACCCATACCAAGTGGAGCACCTGTCTGTCGTGCAACATCGATAGCGATCCGCAGGTCTTTCAGTGCCAAATCAACCATAAAGGCCGGTGATAGATCGTCTTTCAGGACTTTGCCCGGCCAAGTGGTGGTGAAATGACCTTTGCCCGCAGCCGTGCCTGTCATCACCTTAATTGCCACGTTTAAATCCAGACCCAACGACTCGCATAGTACCGCCGCCTCGGCCGAGAGGGCATTTAAAGCGATGCTCATATAGTTATTGATAAGTTTGACGCGGATCCCCATCCCAGGACCGCCAGCTTCGACAATTTCCGAACCCATACATAAAAGTATGTTGCGAGCACGTTCGGCCTGATCGGGAGAACCCCCTGCCAGAATAAGAAGCGTGCCATCTTGCGCATTAACAGATGTTCTACCGACTGGTGCATCCATCATGGCAAAGCCCTTTTCTTTCATCTCTGCAATAAGGGCATCGGTCTGTAAGGGATGAATAGTAGACATATCGATAATCAGTGCTTCAGGAGATAGGGTTTCACATACCCCCTGTTCACCCATCAGCACCTGCCTGACGATATCGCCATTTGGCAGCATCGTGATTACCACCTCTGCATCCTGTGCAGCATCCGCTGGCGTCAACGCTGCAACAGCACCTGCGCTGACCAATTGGCTTACTGCCTGCGGGTTAAGATCAAAAACCTTCAGACTATGTCCTTTTTTGACCAGGTTATTGGCCATCGGGAATCCCATTTGACCGAGCCCGAGAAAAGCGATAGTTGTCATTTATTATCTCCTGCACTGAGTGACCAAAAACAAACACACCAAACAGCTATTTTTGTCTGTTTTTGAGCATATTTGTAATTTATGGTTAAAAACCAGATGTGCATCACTAATTTGATCATTTATGTCATTAAAATAAACAAACGATGACAACTACCACATGGAATAGACAGATATGACCAAAATTGCTTGTGTCGGGATTGCCGTTCAGGATCGAATTTATACAGTTAACGCCCTGCCAAATGGCGGAGGGAAATATCAGGCGCATCAGTACTTAGAAGCAGGAGGTGGGCCTGCCGCAACTGCCGCTGTCGCGATAGCACGGTTAGGTGTGGAAGTCGATTTCATTGGTCGCGTGGGTGACGATAGTTGTGGAGACACATTGATTACCGAGCTAAACGGTTATGGTGTTAATACGCATTATTGCCGTCAGTACCCACAAGCGCGGTCATCACAATCAGCTATTCTGGTGGATGAACAGGGTGAGCGCATCATCATTAACTATCCTAGCCCTGATTTACCAATGGATGCTCGATGGATTGAAAAGATAGATTTTTCTGTCTATGACATGGTGCTGGGTGATGTCCGCTGGCATGATGGAACACAACGTGCATTCACTTTGGCACATCGGGCGGGTGTTGCGACTTTGCTGGATGCCGACGTCACGCCGCAAAATATTGCTCCATTAGTTGCACTGGCTGACCATGCTGTCTTTTCCACTCCAGGATTAAGCTGCATGACCGGAATTTCTGATGTGCATGAGGGATTAAAAAAGGCGGTCAGCTTTACGGAAGGTCACGTCTATGTCACGCAGGGAGAGGAAGGTACGTTGTGGATAGATAATGAGCGTTTGTGTCATCTTCCGGCTTTTTCTGTCAATGTCATTGATACTACTGGTGCGGGTGATGTATTCCACGGTGCTCTGGCGGCCGCACTTGCGGAAAATAAATTTATCGATGAATCAATTCGTTTCGCAACGGCGGTCGCTGCAATGAAGTGTACTCAACCGGGGGGGCGCTCAGGGATCCCTAATCGTGAGCAAACCGCAACATTTTTGTCACTTTACGCGTAAAATAGTGCGCACTGATAGGGAATCAAACAGGAGTGTTCATGAGTATCACTGAACTGACCGGTAATCCACGGCACGATCAACTCGTTCACTATATTGCTGAACGTGGCTATATGAATATTGAAGATCTGGCACAACTACTGGATGTTTCCACCCAAACCGTGCGACGCGATATTCGTAAACTTAGCGAACAGGGTTTGATTACCCGCCATCATGGCGGTGCGGGTCGCGTTTCCAGCGTGATGAACACCTCCTTTGAGCAGCGAGAATTATCACTCACTCAGGAAAAGCAGGCGATGGCAGAAGCGATTGCCGATTATATTCCAGAGCGATGTACTGTGTTTATCACCATTGGTACGACAGTTGAAGCTATCGCCCGTTCTTTGCTGGGACGACGAGATCTAAGAATTATTACTAACAGCCTGCGCGTTGCTCAAATTCTCTACAAAAATCAGGATATTGAAGTGATGGTACCAGGAGGAACCCTGCGCTCACATAATGGCGGAATTATCGGCCCAAGTGCCGTGAATTTTGTTGAAGGTTTCCGAGCGGATTACTTAATTACCAGTGTTGGAGCCATCGAAACTGACGGCACTTTACTGGAGTTTGATGTTAATGAGGCCACTATTGCTAAAACAATGATGGCGCACTCAAGGCACACACTGCTAGTAGCTGACCATACAAAATTTCACGCCTCTGCGGCAGTTGCTATTGGAAATGCCCGAACAGCAAAAACCTTCTTCACGGATGTAAAACCGCCTGCGGCTTTCAGTCAGTTACTGGAGCAGGAAAAAGTGGAATTGATCGTTGCAGAACAAGAAGAGTATTAAGGACGCGGTAACCCCGAATAAATGGTGACCCTGACCCCCGAATATGATCCAGTCATAATCAGGAATAACCGGCTTCATGTTGGTTGTTTATTCTGGCAACCGGCAGACTTCTCAGCAAATTCTGACGGGGTCATCCAGCCCGGTGCAGAATGGGGACGCCTCTGGTTATAGTGTATGCGCCAGGCCTCGATTTTGCACCATGCATCCTCCAGAGACATGAACCAGTTCTCGTTCAGACATTCCTGCCGTAACCTGCCGTTGAAGGACTCCACCGTCGCATTGTCCGTCGCTGTTCCCGGACGCGAGAAGTCAATTCTGATGCCTCTTTCATACACCCATCTGTCCAGCATTTTTCCTGCAAATTCAGAACCATTATCGGTTTTCAGCAACTGCGGTAAGGGCCGCCTGAACGCTATGCTGTTCAGCATTTCTGCCACTTCTGTTGAACGCAGATTCTGCCCCACGCAGATCCCCAGACATTCGCGCGTGTACAGGTCGATGACCGTCTGGCAAGAAATAATTATGGAAAAGATATGTGGAATGATGCTGTTGCAATTCATCCGGTGATCTTGACCCGCCATCTCCGGACAGCTTTTGTATCTTAAGTTAACGATGCACGCTGCCGCCGGTATTCCCTCGGGGAGTGATATCCCAGCGCGCTGTGCGGGTGGTTTTCATTGTAATGCGTGAACGCTGCAGCAAGGTTTCGCAGTGCTGTTCTCACATCCGGTTTTGGCATGAACGCGATATAGTCTTCTTTCATCGTTTTCACGAACCGTTCGGCCATGCCATTACTCTGCGGGCTGCTCACCGCTGTTGTGCAGGGCTCCAGATTCAGCTCTCTCGCGAACCTCCGCGTTTCATACGCGGTATACGCTGAACCGTTATCCGTCAGCCACTGCACCGCTGTGTCGGGTAACCTGTCGCCGAAGCGCTTTTCCACCGACCTCAGCATCACATCCTGCACGGTCGAACTGTCATAGCCTCCCGTGTTTGCTGCCCAGTCTATGGCCTCACGGTCGCAGCAGTCCAGCGCGAACGTTACCCGCAGTTTTTCGCCGTTGTCGCAGCCGAACTCGAAGCCATCTGAACACCAGCGCATATCGCTTTCTGCCACCGCGATTTTTCCCTTATGTTCACGCTTCGGTCGCTCTGGTTTGTCATGCAACAACAACAGGTTATGCTCGCTCATTATCCTGTAAAGCCGTTTGGCGTTCACAGGTGGCTGTTCCTCTGTGCGACGTTGCTTGCGCAGGATGCCCCACACCCGTAGATAACCATAACTCTGCATATCGCGGATAATGTTGAGGATAGCCGACAGTATTTCTGCGTCTGCTTCGTCATTACGCCGGTTACAGCGCATGTCCTGCCAGTCGGCAGAACGGTTAATCCGCAGTGACAACTGCGCACGCGACACGCCCATGGTGCGGCTGACCAGGGCTATTCCCCGTCCTTTGGCAACAAGGGCGCGTGCGCTATCCATTTTCGCGACTGACCGTACTCCACAGCTTCTTTCAGGATCTCAACTTCCATCGTCTTCTTGCCCAGAAGGCGCTGAAGCTCCCGGACCTGCTTCAGAGCAGCCGTAAGCTCAGAAGCAGGAACGACTTCCTCTCCGGCCGCAACGGCGGTGAGGCTGCCTTCCTGATATTGCTTCTTCCACTTAAACAGCAGGCTGGGCTGGATACCATGCAGGCGGGCGACATGGGAGACATTCATGCCCGGCTCCATCGTCTGCTGGATAATGGCTATCTTCTCCTGAGGAGTTTTACGTTTACGAACTTCTTGCCCTAACAGGATCCCGGTCATCTCAAAATTGGCGTTAGTGTTAGACATATATTCAAGCCTATCTCTTATCTGGAGATACAGATACTGTCTGGAGTTTCAGGGGGCCACATCATTCAGAGGAAAAATTATCAATTAATTGCCCGCATGAGCGCTATGCTGTTCAGCATTTCTGCCACTTCTGTTGAACGCAGATTCCCAAACATTCGCGCGTGTACAGGTCGATAACCGTCTGGCAAGAAATAACTATGGAATAGATATGTGGAATGATGCTGTTGCAATTCATCCGGTAATCGGGTGGAGGCTGCAAGCCGAAGGTGGCACTGCCAAATGATAGTTTTTGTTCACGACTAAATAGTAATAGTTAGTTTTCTTTCGGTTCATATGATGTGGATTAATATTATTGGGGTGAATGAGTGTGCGAGCATGAGACCTCCTGTTGCATAAGAACAATTGATGACCTTGTTCTGACAGGTAACGCGCCCGTTTCACCCAGAAATAAGTATGAGCTGAATACCCCTGTCGATGATCTATGCGTAGAGCATATTTTTTCATTAAATCCTCAAAAAATACATCCAGAAGATCATGCAAATAAGGGCTTGCAGACTTAAATTCTGGTGTAAACCATGTAACAGGACAAATACTTAACCCCTCAACAAAACAGAGAAAGTAGAATACCAGTTGTTTTCGATTCGTATCTAAAACTGTCACCTCAAAACAATCTTCATTATCATATTGAGGATATAGAGTGTCCGTTGTTCTAATAAATACAAAATATGGGGGCGCGTTATGTTCGATATCATATAATGGTTTTTCTTTGTAAACGTCATATGCATTCTGATTCTGATAGAATGTTGAGTACGAAGTATATTTCTTCAGATATTTATGTTCATGTATTATCCGGGATGTCAGACCTTTCCGTTCTTTATTGCTGTATAGCATGGATATCATAAAATCAGTCATTCGGTATCCTGAGCAAAGGGGGCGGCGCCCCCAGATGCAACCATGAGAAAATAACAGCTTCTCCCAGGGCGATACTGACGGTAGTAACCATCCAGTGAATGAATATCACCCTGGACCCCGCAGTAAACCTGGCATTGATCTGACAATGTAACCCGGGCCTCTTGTTTATTCATGTCAATGATCTCTACTTTTGCTTTACACTGGTCAGCAGTATAGTTGTATTCATGAATATCATTCCCTTCATCCGACTTTTTGACGGAATGACTGTAGTCAGACTTGTCCATGTCAACATTACATGTGCCATACATTGCGGCATTAACATCATTCGGGTCTGTGGTGCCATTTAGCGTTATCTCTAAATTGTTCCAGTGGCCCTTCGTGGATATGACAGCGTTATCAGTCACCTTTTTCTGATTCAGGTCTGCGATGCGATGAAGCTCTGTCGCAGAGGATGTGGATGATAGAAAGAGTAATATAACTATCGCATTTTTCATCTTTAAACCTCTTATAATTTGTTTGACGGTGATATCTATGATGGTTTAATGAACACCGTCATAGGTATCAAAAAGGAAACAGATATAATGCAAATGCATCCAGAATCAAGTAAAAAATAACAAATAATATTGCCATTATTCGCCAGGCCTTCTTACCTGTCGTGTTCTTAATACAAGGTATTATGAAAAAACTCAAGGCTAGTATAGAATATTGTAAAATCCTACTTACATGATGTTCATTGATAATAGGGTCAAGAATCTCAAGAGCCAGCACGGGTAAAAACCAGTACAGCCAAAATGTTTTCGTAAGTCCAAAGCCACCATTTCTTAACTTATTCTGGAATGGATCACTGCTTTCGTGTTCTTTTGAACCATTATTCTGCAAATTGTTTTTCAGTGACATAGTTTTCTCCTGCACTCAGTTAATCGTGACATAAATTTGTGACTTATCATCCGTATACTGCGTGTCATAGGTTATGTCCTTTTGATATTCACGATCAGCGTCATCTTTCATTGACACACTGGCAGCACAATGAGAGATATCAACCTCTTTATCAACACCTATGGTGCGGATAGCCTGCACATTAACCTCAGTGAGTTTTATTAGCCCTTTCTGCAGGTACTCGCGTGTTAATATTTTTTTTACAACGCCAATTGAATCCTCACCGCTGCATTTTGGTGCTTTATCACCACATCCCGCCAAAAGAAATACAGGTAGTACATAAAGTAATTTTTTCATGGCTCATTTAACCCTGTTTATCAAAGTTTGATATATAAGACGATCCCAATATTGGATGTCTGTGTATGGTGTGGCATAAACACAAGCGATATCTGATGCTGAATATTTATGCCACCTGCCGATGCCCGTAATAGCGGCTGATAATAGCGCCCCTGTTGCACATCTGGTTTTCTGTGACACTAAAAAATAAGCGACACGCCAGCAGGCACTCATGGCGCTGTTGTTGTAACCTGCAATCTGGCCAGTCTGATGCTTAACGTTTAACTACCAGGATAGCGAGCTGCATGCCCAGCAGACTCTTCATATGTCGGTGTTTTGCTCACTGTTCTTTCCTTCCAATCCTCCACATGATTCACTTAAAAGATACTTAAAGATTGAATGGGAAGTGTCAGTTTAATTCCTTTTGTTCGGCATTCTGCGTTAACAAATACCTCACTTCCGGATGAGCCAGGTATGTTAACAACACTCACTTGTTTACGGTTAAGGCTGACTCATCTCTGTTATTTATCGCGATCACCGGGCAACAATTTGCTCAACGTTTTGCCCGTATACCGGCTTGGCCATAACTGTTCCGGGGACATTTCCAGCGCCTGTGCTATCAGGCTTTCTGCCTTGGGATAGTGACGTTCAAAGGCATTGTTTAATGTCCTGGAGGCTAACCCATGATCACGAGATAACTGCGCCAGACTCATTCCCCGTTTACGTAGCGCAGCCACGATATCAGCACGATGCCAGTCCTTCAGGGTTCCCATAGTTTGTTTTTTTTGCGATGCTATTCGGTTATTCACGGTATTAACTCCATGGACTTAGTACTTAAACATTAAAAGGGAATAAAAGGAACTTTTCAATATTTCCTTTGTGTTTTTTTGTGACCATTTAACCAACGCATTGATATTCCGTGTGATTTTATGGGAAGAAATATGACCGAACGTACATTGCAGGCCGCTACCAAAGTAGACTTTACAGATCCCTCGCAATGGTTGACTGCTCAGGCATTTACTGGAATGAAGGGGATGCCTTCAACGGCGCGGGGTGCCCGTATACGGCTGGAGAAGCTGGCTGAAATACATCCTGAGATCAAAAGGAAGAGAACCGGTCATAAAGGTTTCGAGTATCATATCAGTGCGGCGGGGATGACGTTGAAGAGTGAACGTGGGGGACTGCAGACTGTGTCCTCCATTGAAAATGAGCAACTGAATCTCTGGATACAGCTTTTCAAGACAATGAAACCTGCCTCGCGTGAAAAAATGCTGAAAATAGTACTGGAGCAGGTTTCTGTCGATTTATCAGATGATACGAAATAAATAAAATATCCCTCACTAGTCTGCTAAAAATACGGTTTTATAAAATACAGTGCAAATAGTTTCTTTGTGAAATTATTTGCATTACTCATTATTTATTGATAGTGTTTATTACGCTGGCTGGTTGAGTTTATATATATGCCAGCATATCAATGCTATTAATATTCTTTATGTGCATGTCCAAATTAAAATCATGTGAATAAATAATTATTGATAGCGCTATGTGAAATTACCTGGAAAGTGTAGCGTGAATACTAAAATGATTATTCATCAATCCAATATTAATGTACCCATTAGTTCTGCGTTAATCAATATATTGTATGAAGAGATGACTTTATCAGGTGTTATTGATTCAATGAAGACAGACGTGACACTTAATTTTCGTGATCAACAATACTCCGCTGAAAATGGTGGATTCCATCCGGTTGAAATCAGACTGGTACGTCGAAATAATGAATGGCATTTTGATTATCTGACTGACTTTAGCTATATGGGGCGAGTGTATCCAGAACTGGAAAAAGAGTTCGATGTATCATGGTCAATGGGTTACATATGGTATTATGTCATGGGGGACATCGATGCAGAGGAAGGTGGTGAATTATTTGAGCTTTGGCAAAGGAATTTCATTCAGTACTGGAAGGTGGGGATATACACGGTAACTGTATCATAGTGATACAGCAGATCTCGACCGTTTAAACAAGAAATAATGCGCGCGGAATTACTATTATCATGACGTCATGAGTTTCAATGATGTGACTCAATTATGGAACGAAAAATTTTTAATGCATCACAACAAGGTGATCTGGATAATCTGTGTGGTTTTTATAGTGTTGTGAATATGATGCACTGGCTATATGGTAACCGTATAAAGCGAAAACCTCTTTTTAAAACACTGGTGCAATATTATGACCAGCACTGGCCTGTTATTGAATGCTTAACCAGTGGCATGAACTCATCACAAATGGACATATTACTAAAGTGCCTGAAAAAAGCCCGGTACAGCAAATATCCCATTACCATTAGTCAGCCATTCAGGATGCAGCGTACGCAGCAGACGGAACAAATACTTAAAGATTGCCAGGCCTTTCTCACAAGCCATGAGGACGGGGCAATACTGATTAGTGACCAGTATCACTGGTCCGTCATCACACATATTGATAATGAGTATCTCCATTTTTACGACAGCTGGGATTACACCAGAATAAAGCGGACGCGCTATTCATTGCGACGCAGAGAAGGTTCTTACCATCTTTATCCGGAAGCCATCTATTTCATTGAGCGTAGTGAGGATATCCAGTGAATGCTGAAGAGCGCGCAATCATTGCCCAGGCGAGGCACATTCTGACCCGACATGTCAGGCAAGGGGTTAAGCTGAAATCACCACAGGATGTCCGTGATTATTTCCTGTTCCAGCTGAGCCAGAACGACAGGGAGGTGTTTGGCATCCTCATGCTGGACACACAGTACAGGGTGCTGGCTTATGAGGAACTGTTCCAGGGGACGCTTAATCAAACCATGGTTTATCCCCGTGAAATAGTGAAGGCGGTTATTCGCTATCATGCGGCGGCCGTCATCCTGGTTCATAACCATCCCAGTGCAGACCCCAGCCCAAGCCAGGCGGACAAAGATGTCACTGTGAAAATCAGGGAGGCACTGGCGTTAATTGATGTCAGCGTACTTGACCATTTTATCGTGGCGGGTGATCAGACGGTTTCTATGGCAGAGCTCGGACTGGTTTGAAAGTAACTTTATTTAATAGTAAGCGTCCAGCGAGTGCCGTCTGGTCATAATCTGATTCATCCGACAAAGTGGTGTCCACCAAATAAGTAGTGGGAACCAAAGTGTCAGATATGCAGAAAAATGTGACTCCCGGCAGGCGTAAAGGCTGCCCTAATTATCCTCCCGAATATAAGCAGCAGCTCGTGGCGGCTTCCTGTGCGCCCGGCGTGTCGATATCAAAACTGGCGCTCGAAAATGGCATCAACGCCAATCTGTTATTCAAATGGCGCCAACAATGGCGCGAGGGAAAGCTGCTATTACCTTCCTCAGAGGATCCTCAGCTACTTCCTGTGACTCTCGATGCCACCGCCGTACAGCCAGAACCGCTCGCAGAGGCTCCTGAGGCCCTCAGTATCAGCTGTGAGGTAACATTGCGGCACGGGACGCTTCGCCTCAACGGCACTGTCAGCGAAAAACTCCTGACTCTGCTGATACAGGAACTGAAGCGATGATCCCGTTACCTTCCGGGACCAAGATCTGGCTGGTTGCCGGTATCACCGACATGCGCAACGGCTTCAACGGGCTGGCTGCAAAAGTGCAGACGGCGCTGAAAGATGATCCGATGTCCGGCCACGTCTTCATCTTCCGGGGCCGCAGTGGCAACCAGGTCAAACTGCTGTGGTCTACCGGAGACGGGCTGTGCCTGCTGACCAAACGGCTGGAGCGCGGTCGCTTCGCCTGGCCGTCAGCCCGCGACGGCAAAGTCTTCCTCACCCCGGCGCAGCTGGCAATGTTGCTGGAGGGCATCGACTGGCGACAGCCGAAGCGGTTGCTGACCTCCCTGACCATGCTGTAGGCCTCTTTATCCTGGTTGTCGCTGAATAAGCCTGGTAAAATGCGGGCTTATGAACGACACCTCTTCTGACGATATCCTTCTGCTGAAACAGCGCCTTGCCGGACAGGAAGCGCTGAACCGTGTCCTGCTGGAAAAGCTGGCCGACCGGGAGCGCGAAATAGACTATCTGCAGGCGCAGCTGGATAAGCTCCGCCGGATGAACTTCGGCAGCAGCTCTGAAAAAGTCTCTCGCCGTATCGCGCAGATGGAGGCCGACCTGAACCGGCTGCAGGAAGAAAGCGATGCACTGACCGGTCGGGTGGATGACCCGGCAGTGCAGCGCCCCCTGCGGCAGACCCGCGCCCGTAAACCGTTCCCCGAATCACTCCCACGCGATGAACAACGCCTGCTGCCGGCAGAGGCATGCTGCCCGGACTGCGGCGGTGCGCTGAGCTATCTGGGCGAAGATACCGCCGAACAGCTGGAGCTGATGCGCAGCGCCTTCCGGGTTATCCGGACCGTGCGGGAAAAACATGCCTGCACAAAATGCGACGCCATCGTGCAGGCTCCCGCGCCTTCACGCCCCATCGAGCGGGGTATCGCCGGGCCGGGGCTGCTGGCTCGTGTGCTGACCTCAAAGTATGCAGAGCATACCCCGCTGTACCGCCAGTCAGAAATATACAGCCGCCAGGGTGTGGAACTGAGCCGTTCACTGCTGTCGGGCTGGGTGGATGCATGCAGCCGGCTGTTGTCACCGCTGGAGGAGGCGCTTCAGGGCTATGTCCTGACCGACGGAAAACTCCATGCCGATGATAGTGTGACACGAAGGACGGAACCGGGAAGGCTCCGCCCATGCTGTGTCTGAGATGGAAGATGGCCTTCCGTATTCGCCTTACAGGAGGAGGATACAAACCACCTCAGACTGTTGTGGTAAAGAGCCACAGCAGGAAGCGCTGGGGAAAAGGCGGCAAGAAGCCGTCAGGTAGGAGCAGAGAAGATGAACGCGAGTGAACCACTGGACAAGTGTCGTTACGTGTAAGCGTTGTCAAAACCGGGTTCTTGTCGTTACCCCGGGATAAGGATGGTGGAAACCTGTTTACTGACCATCCGGCAACCGGCATTGAGGTGGCATGATCTCTGCTCAGGCTCAGATACGGAACGTGTGAACCTGACACGCCGATGCTAAGGGAGAAACTGCGGCAGAACACCGCGCAGAAAGAGTACCGATGCGGCGTACAGGGACGGAGTTCCCCGTAGTAGTGATGAAAGCGCTGTAATGGTGCTGGAGCGAAGGGGGAACGTTATTCAGCTTTGTTTAAAGCAACAACTGCTGACAGGATGATTAATTTGAACAAAGCAAAACCTTATCTGATCGATAAAACCATTATCTGGAGAGCCTGGCTGGCGGTCAAAGCCAACAAAGGATCAGCTGGTGTGGATGGAATGACAATTGAAGCGTTTGAGCATAATCTGGCCCGGAATCTTTACAAGATCTGGAATCGGTTAAGCTCTGGCTGTTATATGCCGCCGCCGGTGAAGCGGGTGGACATTCCTAAGTCAGACGGGAAAACTCGTCCATTGGGGATCCCCACTGTCAGCGATCGTGTAGCACAGATGGCCGTCAAGATGATGCTGGAACCACAGTGGGACCTGTTGTTCAGCGATTCTTCATTTGGCTATCGACCGGGAAAATCGGCGCATGATGCCGTTGCACAGG